>JAYSXU010000747.1:0-8932 GCA_043716965.1 Fimbriiglobus sp. | reverse complement strand
AACCGTGGGGCGATCCGCGTCGCAAAAATCGACTGCGATCATCCTGCGATCCGTACCCGATTTGCATCTGATGCAGCACTGGCTGTCACGGTCCGTGTCATCGTTACGCGCGAAGGCGCACAGCAACAGAACGGGCAAGCCACGTTACACGTTACGTTCGCCGACCCCATCGGGGAGACGCTCGCCATTCCTGTCAGTTGGATTCTGGAGAAGTAGCAAGTAAAAAGAGATAGGGGTAAGTTGCAACGAGATGTCTGTAGGAGATGCCGTGAGCGAGGAGAAATTTTCCCGTGCGACCGCACAACGGCTGAGTCAGTATTTGCGATGCCTTGGTTCGACGGCCCGCAACGGCGGGACAATTTCCAGTGACGAACTCGCCACGGCGGTGGGTGTCAGTGCGGCACAAGTTCGCCGCGACCTCGGCGGTCTCGGCCATCTCGGGCAACGCGGCGTTGGCTACGATGGCGCGGCACTGGCCACCGCGATTCGTCGCACGCTGGGCATTGACCGCAGTTGGCGGGCGGTTTTAGTCGGGGTCGGCAATCTCGCCCGCGCGTTGTTGCGGTATCAGGGGTTCCGTGACCAAGGGTTCGTCATCGTCGGGCTGTTCGATAACGACCCCGCCAAAGTGGGTCAACTGGTGGAAGGACTGCCAGTAGAACACCTCTCCACAATCCCACAACGGGTTGGTGCGTTGGAAGCGGAACTCGGTGTGCTGACAGTACCATCGGAACCCGCCCAATTGATTGCGGATTCGCTCATCGCCGCCGGCGTGAAGGGGTTGCTCAACTTCGCCCCAGTCTTGCTCCGCACCCCACCGCACATCCGCGTGGTCTCCGTTGATCTGGCCATTCAATTGGAACAATTGGCGTTCATGGTCCAGTCCACTGACCCAACCGACTAGCAGGCTTTTGCTTGACTCAAACAGAATCTCACGCAGAGACGTGAAGGCGTAGAGTCATCTAAAACTCGAAATTTCATACTCTTGACTTAAGTCGTTCCTCTGCGGCTCTGCGGCTCTGCGTGAGATACGGTTTTATCAGCCCGGAGACATTCGATGCGCGTTCATCAGCCCTTTGCGATTTATCACGAACACCCCGATTGGTTCCGCCCATTGTTCGCGGAACTCGATCGAAGAGGGATTCCGTACCGGCGATTGGACCCGCGTGCGCACCTCTTTGACCCGTCGGAAGCGAGTTGCAATTTCTCGCTAGTCTTCAATCGCATGAGTCCCTCCGCGTACCTACGCGGTGGCATTCAAGGGATGTTCTTCACGCTCGGTTACCTCGCGCACCTGGAACGAATTGGCGTGCCGGTCGTCAACGGCCTGAACGCATTTAGCATTGAAACCTCGAAGTCGCGGCAATTGACACTGCTTGAAGCACTGGAACTGCCCTACCCCGAATCGCGTGTCATCAACCACTCAAGCCAAGCCGTCGAGGCGGCAACGGGGTTACGATTCCCCGTGGTTGTCAAAGCGAACATCGGCGGCAGTGGCGCGGGGATCGTTCGGTTCGATAACCTCGAAGACCTTGCCCGTGCTGCGTCCGAAGACCGGCTCGACTTCGGCGTCGATCACACGGCACTTGTTCAAGAGTACGTTCCCGCACGTGGTGGTCACATCAATCGCGTCGAACTACTTGGCGGCAAGTTCCTGTACGCGATCAAAGTCTACACCACCGGCGAAACGTTCAACCTGTGCCCGGCCGACATTTGCCAACGCAGTGATGGCGTCGAGCTACAACGCTCCGCGTGCGCGATCGACACACCGAAAACCGGGCTGAAAGTCGAAGCGTTCACGCCACCCGATGACGTGATTGACGCCTGTGAAGAGATCGTTCATGCCGCCGGAATTGATGTCGGCGGAATCGAGTACATGGTCGATGACCGCGACGGCAAACTGGTCTACTATGACATCAACGCGCTCTCCAACTTCGTGGCCGACGCCGTCAATGTGATCGGCTTCGATCCCTTTGCGAAGCTGGTGGATTTCCTGGAGTTGAAAGCGAAATCAGAGTGGCAACCCAATCGACCGAAGCGATTGAAACCGCAGTTTGCCAACATGGCCGACTGGGACGCCGCGATTTAACCCGATCCTATCACCACGAATCACACGAATCGGACGAATAAAATCATTAAGCAGTGTGGGTCGCTGCCCAAGCTCTTTTCCTGATTGTCGCTTACATTCGTCTTTGCTTGATTCGTGCTATTCGTGTTATTCGTGGTGGGCGCCTTTTGAGGTAAACAGATGCGATATGGGTATTGGCTTCCGGTGTTCGGCGGCTGGCTACGCAATGTGGACGATGAGAAGATGGCCGCGACGTGGGAGTACACGAAGAAGTTGGCACAGCGTAGCGAACAGATCGGCTACGACTTGAGCCTGATCGCGGAATTGAATCTGAACGACATCAAAGGCGAAGACGCCCCGTCGCTGGATGCGTGGAGTACCGCGGCGGCCCTGACTGCCGTGACCGATCGGCTCGAATACATGGTGGCAGTGCGACCGACGTTTCACAACCCGGCGTTGCTCGCCAAGCAAGCCGCGAACATCGACCACATCGGCGGTGGCGGGCGGCTGTCACTCAACGTGGTGTCAAGCTGGTGGAAAGATGAAGCCACAAAGTACGGGGTCCACTTCGAGCAACACGACGACCGCTACGCCCGCTCCCAGGAATGGCTGGACGTGCTGGACAACCTGTGGAAGCGGGACGGGTTCAACTACTAAGGCAAGTTCTACAGGGTGACGGATTCCATTCTGCAACCGAAACCATTGTCGCAGCCGCGCCCGACGATTTATGCCGGCGGGGAGTCGGAAACCGCGAAGAACCTCATCGCCAAGATGTGCGATGCCTACGTGATGCACGGCGACCCTCCGGCACGCATCCGGGAAAAAATCACCGACATGGCCGCACGCCGCGAACGCTTCGGACTGCCGCCGATGACCTACGGCGTCGCTGGCTATTCAATTGTGCGGAACACGGAGGCCGAAGCGAAAGCCGAACTCGTCCGCATTACGGACGTGAAACAATCCGCCGCGGGTTACAACAACTACCAACAATGGCTATCCGGCACGCAACTGGAACAGCAAGTGTCCCTCGAAGATTACTCGGTCAGCAATCGCGGACTGCGGGCAGGCTTAATCGGCACGCCGCAACAAGTGATCGACCAAGTGGCCGCGTTTGAAGCGGCGGGTGTGAACTTGCTGTTGTTGCAATGCAGCCCACAACTGGAAGAAATGGAACGCTTCGCCGATCAGGTCATTCACCCCATCCGAAGGTAACCAAGAATGTTTAACCACGGAAGACGCGGAAAGCACGGAAATGAAATCGGGATTGGATTTGTTCCGTGCTTTCCGTGTCTTTCGTGGTTAAATATCTACTCAACCACGAATCACGAGACCCCCCCATGCGACCGCTGTTCACGATTGCTCTCGGATTGTTGCTAACAACTCTTGCCTCGGCGGCAGATAATTGGCCAACGTGGCGTGGTCCGGATTCCAACGGTGTCGCCTCAAGTAGTGCGAACCCACCGACGATGTGGAACGACACGACCAACATCAAGTGGAAGGCCGAACTCACCGGGCGTGGCAGCGCGTCCCCGATCATATGGGATGATCAAGTTTTTGTACTATCAGCGTCGAAGACCGATCGTGTTGCCACCGCTGCCGAGTTGCCGAAGCGCGATCCGAAGTTCGACGCCAAGACCACGCCGCCGACGCACTTCTACAAGTTTGAAGTGATGAGCTTCGACAAGAACACCGGCAAACAAAAGTGGCGAAAAGTGGCTGCCGAAATGGTGCCGCACGAAGGCCACCACCCGTCACACTCCTACGCAGCCGGTTCACCCACGACCGATGGCAAGCGGTTGTATGTGTCCTTCGGGTCGTTCGGCATCTACGCCTACGATCTCGACGGGCAGTTACTTTGGAAGCGCGATCTCGGTCGAATGATCACACGCCTGGGCTGGGGCGAAGCGGTCACGCCAGTCGTCCACGGTGACACGTTGATTCTGAACTGGGACCAAGAAGCCGATTCCAAACTCATCGCGTTGAACGCCGTGACGGGGGAAACAAAATGGGAAGTCAAGCGCGACGAACGCACCAGTTGGAACACGCCGTTGGTCGTGGAACACGCGGGCAAAACGCAAGTCATCGTCAACGGAACCACCCGCGTGCGGTCCTACAACCTTGCGGATGGTAGCCTCATCTGGCAATGCGGCGGGATGAGTACGAACGCGATCCCATCACCACTGGCGGCCAACGGAACGGCATATGTCATGAGCGGTTATCAGCGCTACGCCGCCATTGCCGTTTCGCTCGACAGCACTGGCGATGTCACCGACTCCGCGAACCAGCTCTGGAAGTACGGCAAGGGCACACCTTACGTTCCGTCCGCATTGCTGCTGGACGGTCGGCTCTATTTCACCCAAGCAAATACCCCGATGCTAACGGTCCTGAACGCCAAGACCGGCAAGCCGATTCTGGAAGGTGAACGGCTCCCGAACGTGACCAGTTTCTACGCATCACCACTCGCCGCCGCCGGACGGCTCTATTTTGTTGATCGAGACGGGACCACGATTGTGATGAAAGCAGGCGATAAGCCGGAACTCATTTCTGCGAACAAGCTCAACGACAAAACCGACGCCTCCCCGGCAGTCGTGGGCAAGACGCTGTTCTTGCGGGGTGAAAAGTATTTGTACGCGATCGAAGAGAAGTGAAATGGCAAGCCCACGGACGATCGTCCGTGGGCTTGTTGGGGTGTTGGTTTACGCGGTGACTAGCTCCCTTTTGTTGCGTTTGCGTGGCATGTCTTCTGACGGTTCGCCGAAGCCCGTTTCGTCGTTACCGAAACCGGCTTCGACGAGGACGTTCTTCAAGCGTTGACGGGCCACGAACAGGCGACGCTTGATCGTGCCCACTGGGGCTTCAAACTCACGCGCCATTTGCTTCAAGCTCCGGCTCCGGAGGTAGAACGCATCGAGCGTCGCGCGGTCCTCGGGCTTGAGTTTCGTCAAAGCGTCATGCAGTTGAGACTTTGACTCGCTCAGTTCGAGGTTGTCCGCCGGGTCGTTGCTGCCACCGGCCACGGCGTTCAGAATCTCCGGATCGGTGCCGAACATCGGCCCCTTGCGGGTCAAGCGGTTGATCGCCATGCGCGCCGTGATGCGCCGCAACCACCCGGCGAAGCACCGGGCGTCACGCAGTTGCGGCAGCTTTCGCATCGCGTGAACAAAGACTTCCTGGGCCAGTTCTTGGGCTTCGTTTGGTTCGCGCACCCGTGCCAATGCCATCGCGTAAACGCTGCTTTGGAATCGGGTCACGAGTTCACCGTAGGCGTCACGGTCCCCGGTCTTCGCCTTGTCAACGAGAATCGTAATTTCAGTCCAGCTCATGGTCGGTCAGCCTGTCCCGATCCTGTCCCATTAGTTGTAAGCTGCCGAGTCGCAAACACCGGCGAGACGGTCCACCCACCCCGGATCGTCATGAAAGGGGGGTCGAACAATTGTCTCAAACCGAGCGGGGGTCCACCGTGCTGTTGGTGCGAACACACCAACACGCTGAGCCGGTAGAAATACCCGCGGCGACAACGGCAGAGTTGGCCTGGTGTGAGGTTCGTTCCGAATTGAGAAACACAGGACCGAATTACGGGACTGACGGGAACGACTGGGCAAACGAGTTGCCCGTCTGTTCCGGTGCGTCAGTTGCACCCCGGTCGATACGGTTCCACAAAACGGAACGGCCTTGGGTCAGGCCCACTTGAGTCAAGTACAGCGGTCAAGGTTGATTGGTCTCTGGTTGGAGACAGTCGGCAGTTTTGCGCAACAGCGTGTGGCTGGGGGTCGTGTACCGGGATCAGTCCCGGAACATCGGATCAGACAAAAACAGTGTTGATGCAATCGAGCCGGCTGTCACCTCACTTTTTGGCTTCCGCAGCCGGAGTCGCTGTCCGTTGCCACGCGGCATTGAGCCGTTTGGCAGTCTGGTCTTTTGAATCGAGTCGTCGATCAGGCGATTGGCAGTCGCGGCTGAGCTGACAATTACGATCCGGAGACCCCGGATAGCTGGTCCGACTTGCACCCGCATAACTCACCGCCGTCGGTGGTGTTCGCGGGTTCATCCGTAACGGATGATGGCAAGCACTGGTGCCAGAGAAACTTCCGACCAAACTGGTCGGTATCCCGGTGGAGTTCATCGTGACCAAGGGCATGACGGTGACCTCCTGCCGTGATCCCGAAACCTGTTCAGGGTCCGGAAGTCGGGGTACGGGAATGTACCCCTGAGACAGGAACGTCGCCGAATGCGTACCGATGACCATCGGCAACCCCGTACCGATGCGATTGGCCGAGGTCGTCAGCTTCGTAAAGCCGACCGACGCGGTCTTGCACACCAGGTTGTTCAGGGTCGTGATGATCATGGGACACCTCCGGACGACACAAAAAGTGCGAGGGATCGAAAGACCCCGTCGCGGAAAGAAACGACAAGTTCAGGCAGTCAGAAACACAAGCGGTTAGGGTGACACAGGCTACCAGTGAAACAACAATGCCGGGATCTCGGCAAACACCCTCGGTCCCGGCTACACCATCTCATACCCAGTATTCGATCAATTGGAATCAATCTTTCCTGGAATTTGCCGTCACGTTTTAGGTTCGCATCTTGAACCTTGGCCGTGTGGTACAAATCAGACGACACTCCTGGAACTGAGGTTCGCGCTGTTCTGTGGATTATTGAGAAGTTTTTTGCGTCCGTTTTTTGCGGCCGTCGATTGCGAACTGCGCACGAACTGGATTTACTCACCGAGGTCTTTGTTGGGTTTCGTCCAACTCGGCTGGAAGACTTCATCCTTGTTGCGGTTTTTGTTGAACGCCGACGCCAAGATTTGCACCGCCAAAAAGCGGGCTTTGAAGGCTTCGGGCCAATCCGATTTAGCGGCTTTCTCATCGGCTTCTCGGTTGTGCCGTTCAAACGTGGCCCAGTCGATCACAAGATCCTTGCGTTCCCGACAGATTTCCTTCAGCGTTTGTCCCAGTTGTGTAAAGCGGTCCACAAGCGGATGCCCAATCTCGAACAAGTAGTCGCGGTAAAGGTGCAGTTCCGTGGGTTCCTCAACCGTTGTCATTTCAGTCTGTTCCGACTTCCGCTTCAAATGCAGATAGAGTCCGACGAGACCGCCCAGTATCAGGAGTGCTGCTAGCAAAAATGCCGGAATTGCAAAACTCCGGAACCCCTCCGATTGGAGCCATACGGACCCCGTCGCAACAATCGCCCCAAAGCCAAGCGCGAGGAACGGCCACGGCAGAAAACGCTCGATCCGCTTGGTGTTTCGCTTCAAGATTCGGACGAGACCCGTCGTTCGACGACTCCGGAAGCCACCCGAGCCTTTGGGAATCTGGACAATTAAGCACGTGACGTTATCCCGGCCCCCGCGAATGTTGGCCAGATCGACTAAATACTGACACGCTTCTTCCGGAGAAAAGGCCCCGACAACTGCCCCAATTTCGTCGGCGGTGACTTCGTTGGTCAGCCCGTCGCTGCACAGCAAAAAGGAATCACCGGGTTCCAGGGGGTGCGGTCCTTCGACGTCCACCTCGACTTCGACATCCGGCCCCAGCGAGCGGATAATCACGTTCCGTTTGAAGTCGCCCAGTTCGTCCGGATCAATCCCCTGCCGCCGCGCGACTTCCCAGACCCAAGAGTGATCGAACGTGAGTTGCTGAACACGATTGCCACGAATGCGATACGCGCGACTGTCGCCCACATGGCCGACCCAGGCACCTTCGGGCCGTAAGAACAACGCGGTCCCCGTCGTGCCAAGTCCTTTGAACTCGGGGTTGTTTTGGCCAATTTGGAAGATCGAAGCGTTGGCTTCTTGAAAGGCTCTGCGGATGGCGGTGGGCACGCCTTCTTGCTTAACGTGTTTGAGGTACGTTAAGGGAACATCGCTGACGGCTTTGGCGCTAGCTTTTTCGCCGACGGCATGGCCACCCATGCCGTCCGCGACGATGAAGACGTGGCCCTGGGATTGCCAATGGCTGTCGTCACTGGCAGGTTGACTGACGCAAGCGTCCTGGTTGTGGCTGCGCTTGACGCCGACATCTGTTAGGTTGGCATACCGGATGTTCACAGACGGCGCCACCGGGTGGATCAGGATAATGTTAGTATCAAATCATTGTAGCCGAATTTTCGGTCGGACGGCACCGTTGGACCAATCGGTTTGATCCAGAAACCGCCTTGACGGGCAGTATGGTCACGGTTATTCCCCCCAACGGAAGTTTAGCATAGCATCTACGCGGCTAATGAGCGGGAGTTTGGATGTTCTCGGCACGAATTGGCATAATTGGAGCCGCACTCAGCCTGATGTTACTTGTCGGGTGTGTCGATCGGCGCTTCGTTATCGAAAGCAGTGTCCCCGGCACACAAATCTATGTCGATGGCAAACCATTGGGTGTGGCGCCGGTCGATTCCAAGTGGGAGTATGCCGGCTACTACAACGTCACCGCTTTGGCGCCGGGGTATGAAGCAGTCAACGAACGGGTCAACTTGAAAGCCAAATGGTACCAGTATCCGCCGATTGATTTGATCGCTGAAGTGCTGTGGCCGATGCGAATTGAGGACGTCCGGCGGATCCCGATCGTGATGCAACCGGCTCGACCCGTGAATGAAGGGGAACTCATCGGGGATGCCGAACGACTTCGTGCCCAAGCTTTGACGCTACCGCCCTCCAGCATTCCCGACGAGAAGCAATCGCCAAACACCCCCCGTTCCTCAACGCTACCTTTCCCCTCCACGGGAAGCAGCCCACAGATTCTCCCCGGCAATTTCCCACGGTGATTGGATCGAAAACGATCAACACGAATCGCACGAATCGCACGAATCCGACGAATATAGGAGTTACGCAGTCGCGGTGTTTGGCGTGCGGTAGATTGGGGTCGTTCG
>JAYSXU010000746.1:0-8966 GCA_043716965.1 Fimbriiglobus sp. | reverse complement strand
GATGTCGTGACGAAGTTCGGGCAACTGGACGTGCTGATTAACAGCGCGGGCGTGGCGAGTTTCGGCGAGTTTGCGACCTCCACACCGGAGATCGTCCGCAAGGTCACGGAGATTAACTTCTTCGCCCCCGTTGAGATGATGCGGCTCGTGCAACCCCATTTACTCCAAAGTGCAATCAACGGTTGGCAATCGGCGATTGTGAACGTGGCGAGCTTGTGCGGGCGGTGTGGCATCCCGAGCTTGTCCGAACATTGCGGCAGCAAGCACGCCCTGGTCGGCCTGACGGAAGCGGTGCGGATCGAGTTCGCCCGGTACAACATTGACGTGCTGCTCGTGCTACCCGGCGTGGTACGGAGCGATGATCTCAACAGGCACTTGCTCCGCAACGATGGCAAGATTTACTTGAACTTCGCCGGCGCCCAGCGCCCCGAAGCCGTCGGCGAAAGCGTCGTGCGAAGCCTGATCCGAAACCGCACGGAGAAGGCCGTCGGCTTCGTCTCCTGGTGGGTCTGGTTCGGCAAGCGCGCCGCCCCCCGGTTCGTCCGCTGGGTGATGAAACGCAAGGTCCAGAAGTTCGCGGCGCGGGAAAAAGGATCGTGAACCATGCGACGCATTGAGGGTTTTCCACTCTGGATCGGCAACGCTCAGGACGCCCGCGAACTGCGCGGCGTGCATGAGTTGGGAATTGAAGCCATCGTCGATTTAGCGGTTGAGGAATTGCCAATCCAAACGACCCGAGAATTGATTTACTTGCGATTTCCGCTGCACGATGACGACAGCAACTCGCCACAAGTGTTGCGAACGTTGCGCGACACACTGGAGGCTGTGGTTGGCAACCTCATTCCAACACTAATCACGTGTAGCGCGGGCATGAGCCGGTCCCCAGCAATTGCGGCGATTGTCACCTCCCAGTTTATGGGCGTGTCACCGGAAGAAGCGTTGCGGCATGTTTCAGCCGGTGCGGCGGTCGATGTGTCGCCGGGGTTGTGGAAATCGTTGCTTGTAAACCGTTATGGACGTTGATAATCGGTTCGCTAGGAGTGCGTTTGATGTGTGGAATCGCGGGGATGATTGGGTTGACCGTGGATCGGCGGGGGTTGCGGGCGCCACAGGGGGCGGTTGCGAAGATGGCGCACGCCATCATTCACCGCGGGCCGGACGAGGACGGGTTTCTCGAACGGGACGGGTTGCATCTCGCAAGTCGGCGGTTATCGATTGTCGGGTTGGCGGACGGCAAGCAGCCGATCTCGAACGAAGACGGCACGGTGTGGACGGTCTTCAACGGTGAGTTGTTTGACTACCCCGAAAAACGGCAAGCACTTGAGGCCAAAGGCCACGTCTTCCGCACCCACACGGACACGGAGCTGGTCCCGCACCTCTGGGAAGAATACCGCGAAAAGATGTTCGACCACCTGCGCGGCCAGTACGCCTTCTGCGTGTGGGATTCGCGCACCAACGAGTTCGTTCTCGGGCGCGACCGGGCTGGGATTTGCCCGCTGTTTTATGCGGTTCGCAAAATCGACGGCGTCGATTGGTTCCTGTTCGCGTCGGAAGCCAAGGCGCTGTTCGCGTCCGGGTTCGTGACACCGAAGGCGGACATTCAGGGCCTCAATCACATCTTCACGTTCTTCGCCATGCCGGGACCACTCACGGTGTTCGAGGGCGTGAACATGGTTACTCCGGGGCGATACCTGCACTTCACGCCGGGCAGCGGTTCGCCCGAAACGATGTTGAAACAGCGGACCCACTGGGAAGTGAACTACCCGGACCAGGGCGACGAAGACTACGGCAGCGACGAGGCGAAGACGATCCAGGGCTTTGAAGACGTGCTGTTCGCCGCCGTGACGAAGCGGCTGCGGGCGGACGTGCCGGTGGTCTCGTACCTGTCGGGCGGCGTCGATTCGTCGCTGGTCGTGGCGATGGCGTCGAAGGCGCTGGGGCGGCCCATTCCGACGTTCACGGTTTCCGTCGAAGGCAAGGGGTTGAACGAGGAGCCGGAGGCGCTGCAAACCGCGAAGTACCTCGGGTGCAAGCCGATCGTCGTGAAGTGCGGCCACGAAGAATTACGCGCCGGCTACCCGGAGTTGATCGCCGCCGCCGAGTTCCCGGTGATCGACACCGCGTGCCTGGGACTAATGCACTTGGCGCGATCGGTGCGGGACAACGGCTACAAGGTCGCGTTGACCGGCGAAGGGGCGGACGAGTGGCTCGGCGGGTACCCGTGGTTCAAGTTGAACAAGCTGGTCGGCTGGATGGAACGCATCCCCGGCGTGCCGCTCGGGTACTGGGTTAAGAAGGCCGCGATGCGACTCGGCGGCCACCCGATGTACCCCCGGCACCTGATTCGCCACGTGCAAAAAATGGCCGGCGGGCACAACGGCTGGCTCGACGCTTACGGCATGATGAGTCTCAACAAGCTGCGGTTCTTCACCCCGGACATCACGCAAAAAATGCTGGACCACTCGCCCTACAGCGACCTCGACCTGACGCCGAACCTGCACCGCTGGCACCCGTTCCACCGCGAAATGTACCTCGGCGCCCGGATCATGCTGGCGGGGCACCTGCTCGCGTCCAAGGGCGACCGCGTGGCGATGCACTCCTCCGTGGAGACCCGCTACCCGTTTCTGGACGAAGACGTGATCGCGTACATGGCCAAGCTGCACCCGCGCTGGAAGTTGCGGGGCCTTCTCAAGGACAAGTTCATCGAACGCTGTGTCGCGGCGAAGTGGTTGCCGAAAGAAGTCGCGTGGCGGCGCAAGCTGATGTTCCGCGCCCCGATGGACAGTTGGATCAAAGGCCACACCCCCGGCCAAACCCGCGACTTGTGGGTCGAGCAGGTGCTATCCCCCGAATCCATCCGCAAAAGCGGCTACTTCGAGTTCACCGCCGTCCAAGCCGCCAAAGACCGGCTGGCGAGAATGCGCCCCGGCGCCCTCGGCAAAACCGGCCTCGAAATGGGCCTCACCGCCGTCGTCGCCACGCAGTTGTGGCACCACCAGTACATCGACGGCGGGCTGGCGGATTTGAGGTAAGTTTTCCAACCCCAACGGGGTTGTTCCATTAGCCCAGGGTTGCGGACCAGAGGTCCGTTACCCTGGGAGGCTGCACCCAGTACCAATGAACTTCCTGGGATGTGTGGTTGCAGTCACCCAGGGTGGAAGCGCCCAATGATGGGTGCGGGTTCCCAGGGAAATCGTCGCAAAGCCTACTCAACCCTGGACTAATAGAACAACCCCTTGGGGTCGAGCAGAAGGGTTTTGTAGGTCGCGGTCGAGGCTTTGAGAGGCCCGACATGAACGCGCGAACGGAAAATGACCAGCCGCATGTTCGGTGACAGTCGATTGTCGGTGCCCACGCAAAGCCTCGACCACGACCTACAAAACGCCCGAATCCACGTCCCGGCACGCTTGCCTCCGCAGCGGGTGTTGCTAAACTCCTACTAGCCCACATCGCCCCACCGTTCGCCAATCGCCCCCTACCATTCTTGGGCTTTTGGGGTCTTTCGCAATGCATTTTTGCAGTCGTCACCTGCTTGGGTTACTCACGCTCGTTATCACTACCCAGTCGGCCTACGGGCAGCTTCAAGCCGTTGCCGTTGGTGGGACCGGCACGTTCACGAACCCGGTCTTTGCGGCCAGCGCGCCGGGCAGTCCGGGCACGCTTTACGTCGTCCAGCAGGGCGGGTTGGTGTGGGCGCTTGACACCGCCACGGGCAACGTCGCGGCTACGCCTTTTTTGAACCTGAGTTCCATCGCGGGTACTAGTTTTTTGTCCGGCGGGGAGCGCGGGTTGCTCGGACTGGCGTTCCACCCGAACTTCCAGAGCAACGGCCAAATTTACGTCGATTACACGTACAACAACGGCACGGCCAATCACGGCACGCGCGTCGAACAGTACACGGTGAGCGGGGGCGCGGTCGATGTGTCTTCGCGGCGGACCGTGATTGAATACTCGCACCCGGACAACGCGAACCACAACGCCGGGTGGATCGGGTTCAACCCGCTCAACGGTACGACCGGCGGCAACAGCGGGCAACTGTTCGTCATGACCGGCGACGGCGGCGGCGGAAACGACACGCTCAACAACGCTCAAAATCGCAACTCGTTACTCGGCAAAACCCTTCGCTTGGACATGGGCAACGGCCTGTCCGCCGCCAACCCCACGCCCGCCTTTCCAACGGGCAACATGACTGGCGCCAACACCCGCCCGGAGTTGTACTCCTACGGCTTGCGCAACCCGTACCGGGCGAGCTTCGATCGGCAAACCGGCAGCCTCTACATCGCGGACGTGGGTCAGGGCGCACGCGAAGAAGTGAACGTCATCGCCAACGGCGCGGCCGGCGGGCAGAACTTCGGGTGGCGGCTGCGTGAGGGCAACATCCAAACGCCCGGCAGTAGCGGTGGTGCCACGCCCCCTGACTACGTCGCGCCGATCCACGACTACGACCACGCGGTCGGCCAGTCGATCACGGGCGGGTACGTCTATCACGGGAGTGCCGTCGATCGGAACGGGAAGCCGTTGGACGGGACGTACTTCTTCGGCGACTACGTCGCGGGGAAAATCTTTTCGCTGAAGTACAACGGCACGACCGTGACCGACCTGACCGACCGCACCGCCGAACTCGGCTTCCCGAACGCGATTAACGTGTCCTCGTTCGCCGAGGACGGGTTCGGCAACTTGTACGCGCTCGACTACAACGGCACCGCTTACCTTATCGTCCCGGTGCCGGAACCGCTTAGCGTGGGCGTGGTCGCCACGTTGGGGCTGGCTGCGGCGTACCGGGTGCGCCGCCCGATTCGTTTGAAGGTCGCTTCTCGCTAGACTATATTCCTGGAGTGTTTTACCCGTGTTCCCATCCCGAGGATCGTGATGCGATTCGATTCCCACCGTTGCTGCCTTCTCGGCTTTTCGATGCTGCTGTTCGCCCCGCTGGTTCTTTCCGCTCAGGACGTCAAAGACAATGCTCCGCCGATTTCGATCGAGCGGATTCGGGCGGACGTGAAGTATCTTTCGAGCGACCCCTTGCAAGGGCGCGGCGTTGGCACACGCGGGGAGGAAATGGCGACGGATTACATCGCGGCGCAGTTTGAAAAGGCGGGGTTGAAGCCGGTCGGCGATCGCGGCACGTTCTTCCAAGCCGTGCCGCTCGTGATGGTAAAAACCGGCACGGACGCCACGCTTGAATTGACCAAGGGCTGTGAAACCAAGGTGTTCAAGTTCGACGACGAGTTCGTCGGGGTCAATCACACTCAACAGGCGGAGGAATATGAAGGCGACGCTGTGTTCGTTGGCTACGGCATCACGGCGCCGGAATTCGACTGGGACGACTACAAGGACACGGACGTGAAAGGGAAGGTCGTGGTCCTGTTCACGAACGAACCGCCGTCGGACGACGCGAAGTTTTTCAACGGCCCGGCGCTCACCTATTACGGGCGCTGGACGTACAAGTTCGAGGAAGCGACCCGGCGCGGCGCGAAGGCGGTGTTCATCATTCACACGCCCGAAACGGCGGGCTACCCGTTCTCCGTAGTCCGCACCGGGAAGGGCGCCCAACTTCAACGCGAACCGAACGCCCCGGCACTGGCTTTCGCGGGCTGGCTTTCCACGCGGGGCGGGGAGAAGATGCTCGAATCGGTCGGCTTGACGGTCGAATCGGCGTTGAAGAAGGCCGACACACGCGGGTTCAAACCGATCCCCCTCGGCGTCAAACTGAAAGGGCACGTCCCGACGACGGTGCAGAAGATCGCGTCCAAAAACGTGGTGGGCGTGGTTGAAGGGAGCGACCCCGCGTTGAAGTCCGAAGTCGTACTGTTCACGGCACACTGGGACCACTTGGGTGTGGCCCAATCCTCGCCGGGCGTCGAAGCGATCTATAACGGCGCACTCGACAACGCGAGCGGCAGCGCGATCCTGTTGGAACTAGCCCGCGCGTGGGCGGCGCAGGCCCCGAAGCCGAAGCGTAGTGCGATGTTCCTGGCGACCACGGCGGAGGAAAGCGGGTTGTTGGGGGCGAAGTATTACGCGACACACCCGATCGTGCCGCTCGGGAAAACGGCGATGAACTTCAACTTCGACAGCGTCTCCCCAATCGGCGAACCGGAGTCGATCATCCTGAACGGCAGCGAACGCACCACAGCGTGGAAGATGCTCAAGGACACAGCAACCAAGCACGCCCTGGCGATCGAACCCGACCGGCGTGGCCACCTGGGTTACTACTACCGCTCCGACCACTTCGCACTGGCCCAAGGCGGCATCCCCGCGTTCTCCGTTGGTCGGGGCGAACGGGTGAAAGGCAAGCCGGCGGACTTCACCAAGAAGCTATCCGAAGATTACATTGCCAACATCTACCACACCCCGAACGACAAGTTCCGCGAAGATTGGGACTTCACCGGCTACCCGGTCCTGATGCGGTTCACGCTCGACGCCGCCACCCAAGCCGCCAACGCCCCGACACTGCCAACGTGGTTAGCGGGCGACGAGTTCCTTGCGGCGCGCGCGAAAAGCGGCGTGAAGTAACTCAACGATCCGAGCCACGACCGTCAGGGAGTGGCCCAACCTACCGCCCCGGATTCGTCTCCTGCCCGACAACACCGCGTTTCGTGTAGGGCCGGTTGGGCCACTCCCTCACGGTCGTGGCTCGGAAAAACGCGATGTCGGTCAATGCCCATTGACCGGGTACGGGCGGATTTGGGATAACGTCGTGGTTGGTTGGTTTTGTGTCGTATCTCTTGGTGTCGGCGTTCACTGCTCCGATTCTGTCCGTATGGTGCCGAACTGATGAGTTACGCGCTGCAAACGCTGTTTCACGAAAAGGCCCGGTACGCGGCGGGGGTGGGTGCGGTCATGTTTAGTGCGGTGCTGATTGCGCTGCAGGTGGGGTTGTTGCTGGGGTTGTTCGAGATCACGTCGATTCCCATTGACCACACGACGGCGGATATTTGGGTGGGGGACAATGTTGTTGAGAGCGTCGATTTGGGGCGGCCCATTCCAGTCAGTTACATCGGGCGGTTGGACAAGCCGGGGGTGCAGATGCCGGAGTTGTACTACCTGTCATTCGGAAGCTGGACGAAGATGCAAGGCGGCTCCAACCTGTGCATGGTCGTCGGTAGCGGAATGGGGCCGGACCACGCCGGGTGCGCGGACGTGTTGACGCCACAAATGCGCGAGGCCCTTTCCGAAACGATGACGGTAGTCGTGGACAAGTCGGATCTGGTGCGATTGGGGATGAACGAAATCGGCGATAAGGGCAAGATCAACAACAAGGAAGTGCGGCTCGTGGGCACCGTCAGTGGGTTGAAAAGCCTGGCCGCACCGTGGATTTTTTGTTCCCAAACGACCGCCCGCGAAGTCCTCAGCGTCACGAACCCGATCTACGCCGATCACACCACGTACCTGCTCGCCCGCTGTGACACCAAACAACGAGCAACACAAGTCGTCCATGAACTGAGCGAAGAATACCCCGAGATGACCATTTGCACGGCGGATGAGTTTTCCACCCGCACACGCTGGTACTGGCTACTCCGCACAAAGGCCGGGATCGCGCTCGGGTACGCGGCATTGCTGGGGTTGTTAGTTGGGGCGATCATCACGGCCCAAACGCTCTACTCCGCGACCCTCGGCAGCGCAAAAGAATTCGCTACACTTCTGGCCCTTGGCATCCCGCGCATCAAGATTTATCAGATGGTGCTAGCGCAATCGTTCTGGGTCGGCATCATCGGGGTGGTCCTGGCGTACCCGGTGATTCACGCCCTCGCACTGGTTGCGGAACGCGCTGGCACCCGCGTGGTGATGCGCTGGGAATTGCTACTGGGTGCGGCGATCGTCACGATGCTGACGGCACTGTTATCCGGAGTCGTGGCCTTGCGATCCGTCAAACGAATCGAACCGATGAGCTTGCTACGTTAACCCACAATTTCACCACGAATAACACGAATCAGACGAATAAGACAAAAGTCAGATCATCAATCAGACTGTGCGTTGGCCGAAGATGGAGTTACAAATTCACACCAAATCGTGTGAAATCTTTATTCGTCTGATTCGTGTAATTCGTGGTTCCAATGCTGTCCGATCAGCGGCGGTTGCGGCCGCGGGGTTGGCAGACTCTCGCCACGTCGATGATTGACTGCACGGAACCGCCTTCAAACTTGTGCGTGGTGCCGATTTTGAAGCGGAGCCGGATGGCTGTGGGCGGGTCTTGCGGGCGTTTCGTCCAGTAAAACCGGATTGTCCCTTTGCGACCGGACTTGGTCACGATGCGGTACTCGCCCAACCACGGCCCCTGCGCGTCCGGGTAGTTGTCCACTTCGGGGACCGCCTTCAACGGTTCCAACAGCATCGCAAAGTCTGCTTCGTCCGCGTAGTAAAGTCGGATCGGCTCGCCGCCATCAATCTCAATACGGTTGTGAATTTGCACCTGCAACGACTGGATGTTCTCCGGTGCCAACTCATCCACAGACTCGAAGGCCTGCTCCAGCAACAACGGAAACACGCCGAACATCAACACCACCGGCACGCACAGGATCACCAGCGTTAGCAGTAAGATTTTCCAGCCGTATTTCGGTCGCGGCGGGTGTTCAACATCATCGGTGGCCATAACGAAAGTGCCTGTATTTCATGAGAATCGGCGAGTCACGTGTCACATCAGTCACGAAAGTTATGGTATCAGTTCTGAAAATCGAGAGTGCGATCAGAATAGAAGCTGAATTTATGCCCCGGTGCAAATGACATACTTTTTAGGGCTGTTTGGCGCTTTTCAGTTGCCACAAGTTACCATCCATCACAAAAAATGATGGGGAGAATGAAAAAAAAGGAGAAATTGATGCGATTGCAGGAATTTTCGCTATCAACGCGAATAATTGCCCTGTACTCTTTATTGCTGTTGCAGAGTATTTACGCATGACCTCACGGTTGACACCCGGTTTTACAACATGGGAAGGTGGAAAATGAAACGCCCAATTCTGTTTTTT
>JAYSXU010000745.1:0-3008 GCA_043716965.1 Fimbriiglobus sp. | reverse complement strand
CATGAACGATCGTTCATGGGCTTTCGGGGTTTATGGGCTTTTCATCGTTCAGGGCCGGTCGTGCGCCATGCGGAAGCCGATGAGCGCGAACACACTGCCCAGCAAAAACGCGACGTGGAAATCGCGGATCGGTTCGACACTGCGGATGCCGAGGCGTTGGCCGAAGACGCACACGACGGCACCCAGTAGCACCATGAGCGCCATGCGATTGCCGCGAAAGAATAGCGAGGAGGTTAACAACAAGCCGGCCCAGCCGACGTTGCCGGAATCGCACCACGCCGTGTACTCGGGTGGTACGCCGTCAATGGTGAGTGGCGTCGTCCCGATCACTTGGGATTCTGTCGGCTCGTCAAAGAATCGATTTTGGGCGACCCAGACGGAACACGCGGCCAGGAGAATCGCCGCGAGCAGACCCCGGACCGGGGTTCCGGCGAACAAGTTGACGACGAAGCGGTGCGGGTCGTGCGCGGCGGATTTAATGCGAAGCGCGCTGAACTCCTGCCCCGACTGTTGCGCGAGCATCTGGCCCAGGTTCGGCACCGAGTTGGACCCGGCAGGATTCAGGAGTGGGTTGCTGTGAGAAACGGACAATTTGCGGCGGAGGGCGTGGTGGCGGATGGCGTCGGCTTGTTCGACCATCGCGGTGGCGGCTTCGATCGCTTGGGACCGAGCTTGGCGGGCGTTCACGCCGCCGGCAATCAACCGGGCTTGTTCAACTTGTTCGAGCAGTTGCCGTTCGTGGGTCTCGCGGCGTGTGGTTTCAAAGCTGGCAATCAGGTTCAGTAGCGGTTCCCGCCACGCAGCAAACCGATTCCGCACACCCGCACTGGCACCACTGCGTAACAGGTAAGCCCGAGCCGCGAGTTTCGCTTCATACCCAAAGAGGGCTTCAAAGAACTCTTCCCAGTCTCGCCCTGCGTACTTCACGACGAACTGTCGCAAGTCGTCCTCGTCTAACCCAAAGACGCGCAGTCGCCGCAACATCGTGACGCAGGCGTTGACCGGCACTTGGCGTTCGTATTCCAGGGTTCGATCTAACCCTAACCGCAAGGCGAACGCGAGTCCGGTCCCGATCATGCCGAAGCCGACCCACATCCCCAACAAGTTGGACATCCCCAGCAACAGTGCGAATAGACCGAGACTGGCGAACGCAATGCTGTAATCCCACGCCGTCAAGCCGAACGCGAACTGGCGGAGGCGACGGAACAAGTAGGTCTTGTTGGCAATCCCGTTCAGCACGAAGTAGGCGAACGTGCCTTGCAACACCATGCCGGCAATGCCGAACGCCCAGCCGAGCTTCCCGAGGAACATGAACAGCACGGCGACGAGAACCGAGACCGAGATTAGCCCCGTCACCACGCGGGTTTTCAGAACCGCCGTGGGGGCTTCATTGAAGTTGTGGACGTGGATTTCGAGTTGCTCAATCTCGTCATCCTGCGCGAAGAACGTGCCGGTGTTGGTGGTGTGAACCCCGAGCCATTGCTCCAGAGTCCGCACCACTTCACCCATACTGGCGTAACGGTCGCTGAGGCTCTTCGCCATCATTTTTTGGATGATCGCGGACAGTTCGCGGGGCACCCGGCTCGCGTACTGCTCCGGCGGCACGAGCGGCTCGTAAGCGTGTTTCGTCATTAACTCGTAGGCCGAGGTTCCGTCGAACGGCTGCCGCCCTGTCGTCAGTACGTACAGCGTGCAACCGAGGGAATAAATGTCCGCACGGTGGTCCACCGTCGCCGCGTCGCGGCATTGCTCCGGCGCCATATAGGCCGGTGTCCCGAGGGCAATGTGGGTGCCGGTCATCTGGCTAGGGATCGTGTTCAGTCCGCTCTTGGGCTTGGGGCGATCCAGTTGGTCCGTGTAGGCGTTGGTCTGCGGCGTTTTCACCAACCCGAGGTCGGCCACTTTGACGACGCCTTGTTCGTTCAACAACAAATTATCCGGCTTCACGTCGCGGTGGATCATCCCGCGATCGTGGGCGTGTTTCAACCCGCGCGCCGCCTGCAGGATGTACCCCACGGCCGTTTCGGGATCGACTTTGCCTTCGGCCTTCACGTGATCCGCCAGCGACCGACCGGGCACGTACTCCATGCTGAAATAGCGGTACCCTTCCGTTTCACCGATGTCGTAAATCTGCACCACGTTCGAGTGGTTCAACAGTGCGGCGGCATACGCTTCTCGGGTGAACCGCGCGACAAAAATCGGGTCGTTCGACCACTTTCGGCTCATCACCTTGAGCGCCACGGGGCGATCGAGCGAGAGTTGCCGCGCCAAGTAGACCGTCCCCATGCCGCCGTAGCCGAGCGTCGATTCGATCTCGTAGCCGGGCACGGATGTCGGGGCGCTCGGGGCCGTGAAATGCTCGGAATCGCCCGGCACCGAACCGGCAGGCGAGTGGTGCGACGCGAATTTTCTGCCGAACGAACTGAGTGTCTCCGACGGCAGCGGCGTTGGCGGCGGTGTGTCATCAACGCCCGACAACGAACCGATCGTCACGACACAATGAGCAACAGCCCGATCCGGAAACGGCGCTGAAACCAACACGGCATTCGTCTGGTTCGGTTGGAAGACCGTGCGGCTGGTCGGGCTGGCGTGGGATTCGACGGAGGACTCGGGAATGAGGAGTGTCAACGGCGTGGCACACCGGGGGCACGGCATCCGGAGCGGCCCCGGATGATTCACCAGGGGAGTGAGTCGAAACTGGCACTTGGGGCACATCGCTGTCACAGAACACCCTCTCGGGCGGCAGGCAGATACGAAACGAACCGTTCCAACTCGGACAAAGTTAGGTCACGTTTTTTCGCTTGAACCGTTTTTGCTGGTAAGTCTTGGGAAATCGTTGGCCCTGTTCGGTGGTACCTCAAAAGCGGTTCGCAAAAGTGAGAGGCGAGTGGAAAAATCAACTTCAAGAGTGTTAGGAGTTACGCAGTGGCGTTGTGAATCGGGTTCTCGAAGTCCGGCCGTGTGGCTATAGTCGCCGTCATGAGCCAGCCCAAAGTCTCCGCGGTTGA
>JAYSXU010000744.1:0-3009 GCA_043716965.1 Fimbriiglobus sp. | reverse complement strand
GGCACGGTGTACGAGGTATCGGCGGCAGTCATCCCATTTCTGTACGAACTGCTCGAGTATGACGCCGTTCCAGGTAAAGGGGAGATCGCGGACATAATCGCCACGGTCGCTGACGGCCATTCCTACCTTGCGGTCCATGCCGATACACCAGACGATGTCGCCGTTTGGGAATCCATCCTCGCCAAGGATGGCAGGACGCTAGCCACCGAGTTAGCCAAGGAACTCGGTCATGTCGCCGCAGCCAAGCAGATGGTACTGAAAAGGCTCGATGTCCTGTACCCGTACCTACTTGACCCTGATCCGGGGGTACGGGGTGCGGTCGCCCAGGCCGTGGGCTGTTTTCCCGAGGTCGTAGCCCGGTTACTGCCGGACTTGGAAGCCGCGATGCGGGACGAGCTGCACGAGTACCCGCTTGCGGTATTGGAGAGGGTAGTCGAGGCTGGTCGTGCAAGACGTTGTAACTGACCCGCCAGCGAGGTGAACTGGTTCATGTTTTTGACGCGCGACGGATTCAGTCGGCCCTTGACTCACATCTCCGACAAACTCTGAACCCCGTTTCACTTCTTCGGAATCAGCTCGAAGCAGATCAATCGGTGGCCGTCGCGGCTGTTTTCATCCTTGCCGCGTAGGTAGAGCAGGCCGTGGCTGAGGACCGGGGGTGCCCAACTGGGGTAGCTAAGTCCGGGCACTTCCCACTTGGCGACCTCTTCGTACTTGGCGGGGTTCGGCTTGAGGAGCCGCAATTCGCCTTGCTCGCCGAGGCACAGAATGTGGCCATCGACTTTGAGCAGTGTACACCGGGTTGTACGCCGTTCGATCCAGTTGACATTGCCGGTGGCAAGTTCGATGCAGCGCAAATCCGCATCGTTCGCGTTGCGCCCACTGCACCCGTAGAGAAATCCCGCGTCGTGAATCGGGGTACACCAGTGCGACAGCAGCGCCTGCTCGCCGCGATCCTTGTTTGCATCGCTCCACACCACTTCGACTTTACCGCTCGTCAGCTTCAGCAGCACCGAGCCTTTTTCGTAGCACTCGCTCAGTAAGATTTTGTCGCCGATGACTACCGGGTTCGCGGCGTTCACGCTTTCGAGCGTCTTGGCACGCCACTTAAATTGGAAGACCTCCTTGCCCGCTTGCGGATCAAATCCCAACAGACCATTGCGACCGAAGTACAGGCCGATTTTTTGCTCGCCAAACTTCGCCAGGATCGGGCTACTGTAGCTGGCGAGTTCATCGCTAACGGCGTATTTCACCGCCCCCGTTCTCTTATCGAAGGCCACGATCCCGCTGCCGTTGCCGACCGCTTGCCGAAGATCGACCGGGCGTTGTCCCCTCGGGCTACCGCCGACGGCCACGATGAGCAAGTCGCCATCGACAAGCGGCACACTGCCGACGCCGAAGAAGTTTTGATGGAAGCGGTATTGCGCTTTCGTGTCGAACTTCCAAACCTCCTTGCCGTCCGCCACGGAGACGCAGTGCAGCATTCCCTCCACGCCGTATACGTACACGCGGTCGCCGTCCACAACGGGGCAGGCCCGCGGTCCGGGGTCGTAGCCGTACAGGTCTTCGTAATCCGTCGGGTACTCGAACTTCCAAACCAACTCGCCGGTCTCCGCGTTGCGGCAACTCAGCCGAGCGTTGTTCTCCACGCGATCGAAGTGAAACAGCCGCCCGCCAACGATGCTCGGCGGCGCATACCCTGTGCCAAGCGGGCAATCCCATAATTTCTTCAACCCGTCCTTCGGCCACTTCGTCAGGATGCCCGTTTCGGGCGAACTGCTATCGCCGTTCGGCCCGAGAAACTTCGGCCAATCGCTTCCCTCACGAGGTGCATTAACCCGGTCCGCCGCGTCCGGTTTCGGTGCAGGATCCGATGGTGTGCTACAGCCGCACACAGCAAGCAGAATGAAGGTGAGTAAGCGAATGGGCACGGTGAATCCTCACTCTTCAACACGAATTTGCATCGAACACATCATAGCAAAACAGTGGACTGGCTTTTGTGTTTTGCCCTGGAAGGGCAACGGATTGTAGCCACTGGTGGAGCGCTTCGCCCAACCCGTGGAGTCAGCCAAATACTCGACTGCCCTGAAGGGGCAGAGTGATTCCTTCGCCCCTCCAGGGCGAGTGACAATGCGATGTCAACGTCCACAGGTTCCGCTTCGCTCCACCCGTGGCTACAACCCTCGGCCCCGTCAGGGCCGCCAAGCCAAGAACTGACTGCTTTCATTCGTCTGATTCGTCTGATTCGTGCTATTCGTGGTCAATCTCGCGCTGGATGGGCATCGTCGTTGCAAACGACGTGTCGCCGATCAGGCAGGGGTGCTTGTATTGCTCCGGGGAGCCGCCGGTTTTGGCGATGCGGTAGCGGTCCCACGTCGCCCAGGTTCCGTTCGGAATCACGCAGGCGCGCACGGCACCGAGGCGACCGGAGCTTCGCTTCGCGGCGTATTCGATGTTGAGTTCGCCGAGTGCTTCGTCGTAGGCGTGCAAAAATCGCTTCACGGCGATTGCGTCATGGGCTTCGGATTCTTCGACGAACAGGCCGTAGTAGGGTTGCAGGTCGTGCCACACGGGTGACAAGCTGTACGTGCTGACGGCAAAGCCGGTGGTCCGCAGAGTGATGTTCATGGCTTGTGTGACGTGGTGTTCGGAGAGCTTTTCACCCGTCAGGTTGGCGAAGCGATGACCCTTCCCGAGAAACTCGACCATCGGCGTGCGCCCGATGAACCCGCGCACCCGGACGAGGTCCGAAATCTGGTAGCGGTATAAGCCGGACGCGGTCGTCGGCACGATGTAATAGGCTTGGCCGTCCGTCAATTCGTGGGCACCCAACACCGTGGGGTTCGTGGATTCAAACTCCGCTTCGGGGATGAACTCGAAGTAGTGGGACCAAATGTCTAGCACGCCCGCCGGGGTGTCGTTGGCGAACGGGATCGTCATCCGGCCTTCGCTGGCCAGCAAACCCAGATCGCGGATCGGCGGGGTGCCGTAGTATTGCGGCAATTGCCG
>JAYSXU010000743.1:0-3012 GCA_043716965.1 Fimbriiglobus sp. | reverse complement strand
TGAACGGCGCACCGACCCACACCGACGGCACGACCCGACCGCCTTGCATCAGCGTGCGATCGACCCGCAACTGATCGGCGGCGTTCAGAAAGCGATGTTGAAAGAGAACCCACTCGGTGGCGAACCAAACCGACAGTGCCAGTCCCAACAACGGGATCGACACGGACCACCGACCGAACCACAGCACGCCGGTCCAGGTGACGACCGCCACGACGAACAAGAACCACCAGCCACGCAGCGTCATCAAATCGTCTCCAGCACCTTCACCGAGGCGAGAATGTCCCGGACGACCCCGGCCACGTCGCGGCCTTCGATCTCCGCTTCGGGCCGCAAGATGATGCGGTGGCCCAACACGCCGAACGCAATGGCTTGAACGTCTTCGTGCGTGAAGTAGTGTCGCCCCTGCAACGCCGCTCGCGCACGGGCACACCGCAACAAACAGAGCGAGGCACGCGGGCTGGCCCCGAGTGCCACGTCCGGGTGTTTCCGACTCGTTTCGGCGAGTTCGACGATGTACCGGAACAGGCTTTCGCGCCCGAAGATGCTGCCCAACTTTGCTTGCAACGCGAGGATCGACTCCGGCGTGAACATCGACGGCGGATCGGCGGGGGCGCGGCTGTGGAGCTTCAGCAAGTTGACTTCATGATCGAAGCCGGGGTAACCCATTTCGACCCGCAGTAGGAACCGATCGAGTTGCGCTTCCGGCAGCCGATACACCCCTTCTTGTTCGACAGGGTTTTGCGTCGCCAGTACGAGGAACGGTCGGGGTAGCGGGATCGTTTGCCCGTCCACCGTGACCTGGATTTCCTGCATCGCTTCTAAAAGTGCCGCTTGCGTCTTCGCCGGGGCACGGTTGATTTCGTCGGCGAGCAACACCTGACAAAAGATCGGCCCTTTTCGCAGCACGAAATCGTTGGCGTTGCGGTCGAAAATCGAAGTCCCGGTCACGTCCGACGGCAACAAGTCCGGCGTAAACTGCACCCGCTGATACTGGCAGCCGAGGAGTTTGGCGAAGACCTTCGACAGCGTCGTTTTCGCCACGCCAGGCACACCTTCCAGCAGCACATGCCCGCCCGCAAGCAAGGCGATCAGGAGTTGCTCCGTCACCCCCTCCGCACCGACGACAACCAGGGCGACTTGCGCCCGGACTTGCATCAACAGTTCACTGGCTTGCTTGGCTAATTCCTGGCTGGGGCGTAGCTCTTCGTTGTTCGCGGAGCTGTGTGCCGAAACCGTAGGGGCTTTGGTACTCATACCGTTTGACCCCCTGGCAATCGGGAACTGTCGAACCGCCAGCGCCCGTCACGGGCCGCTTGTTGGACGGCTTGAATCATCGGCTCTAGCTCCTTCCACCGGCTGTAAATAATCGGCCGCGACTTCGGGCCGTAAGCGACATCCCAGAGTTTACGAAGCTGGGCGGTCAAGGTCTTGGCGTCCGGTCCGGTAATCGTGACGGGTGGCAACTGTTCGGGCGACGCGCTACCGTGGGGATCGTAGCCCTGAGTCTGGAACAGATCGTGCAAATACTCGCGCACGATCGGGGTGTAATTCCCGGTTTGCAGGAGTTCTTCCCGCCGGCGGGCGATTGATCCCGGCTTGCCGGAACTCACCATGCGACCCGTGTCTTTCGGGATTGGCACCAAATCGGGTTGGTGGCGAATCGTCCAAATCCGGCGGCTCAGCCAGACCAAAAACAACACACCGAGACCGAAGGCCGCGTTGCGTAGCCACCTGTCGTAGGGAAAGTTGCCTAGAATCGCTCGGTTAAAGGTGTCCCTGTCTTGCAACTTCCCAACGGTGTCGTTCATCACCTTCGTAAAGCTTTCCTGAAACTTCGGACTCAACGGGTCGAAGTCCGGAATGTTCGGCGGCGTGATGGGCGGAACGGTTGGGTTGTCAAACTTCACCGTGTCGAAGATGGTAACCACCACGCCATTTTCGATGAATAGGCACTTCTTGCGGGTGTCATTGGCTTTCAACCACAGCGTGACCGCATTGGCAAAAGCCAAGTTGTCCGTGGGCGAGTCCGCCGTGCCGGCCATCAGCTGGTTGCTGAAAACCCCCGTGTCCGCGATCACCAACAACCGATGGGGTTTGTTGGCCGGACCCGTGCTGGCAACGACGAGTTTGGATTGCTCGGGCAACGGCAGTCCTGTGACACCTTCCAACAGACAACCGCGTGGAAAGCTACCAATTTCAACCTCGGAGGTCGGGGGGCCGCTGCGGATCACACTGGGCATGTTGGTTGCAATGCGGGTCAGGCCGTCCAGCAGATTCCTGGCGGGATCGAGCGGAACTCGTTCCTCTTTGCGGATCATCTGGTCCGTAATGTTCTCCGGTTGTGGCACAACGAATGGGCACCAAGTGTTGGCATTAAAGCAGCGATCTGGTCGCGGCGAACAGACTCGCTGCCCGGTGATTTGGAGTGGGGTAAAATTTCGTGGCAAGTAACCGGGAAAACTCAGATCCACAGAATCTTCGGTCGCAATCAGCACTGAACCGCCTTTGAAAAGTGTTGAATTGCAATACCCCGGCTCAAAGCCCTGTCGAGACGGACGACCCATGAGAATCAGAATCACATCGGCCCGGTTTTCACCCTGATAATCGGCTTGTGACAGGGGCTTGACACCGTGGTAATTCAACAGGCCCCTGAAGAGTTCCGTGCCAGTCGCGGAGACACTCTGCGGTGGCGCCGGATCTTGGGCGAAGCCACTTGGAGTGAGTGTGAACAATACGAGGAAGCCGACGAGAATGCGGTTCAAGCTCGCACCCCCGCTAGTTCACACAGGAACCGTCGCGCATCCGGGATCACGTGAACGGGGAGCGTTTCTTCGGCTGGCGTGTACCGTGCGAGCGCGTAAAGTTCGCCCAACTCATCGGCAATCGGATCGGCTTCTGGAACCACTCGCCGCAGTTCATTGGCAATCGTGACGTGGTTCCAATTCTTCGCCCCATATCCACAACTGAGTACCGAGAGGTACTCGAACGCCACGATCAAGTTTTCGCGGTTGG
>JAYSXU010000742.1:0-9006 GCA_043716965.1 Fimbriiglobus sp. | reverse complement strand
GCGTCGCTAAGCTTTCTCGAAGTCGATGGCGCGAAGGAAGTCGGCATCGAAGTGCATTCGATGTCGAAGGGGTTCAACATGATCGGCTGGCGCCTGGGTTGGGTGTGCGGCCATCCGAAGATTGTGCAAGCCTACGCCGACGTGAAGGACAACAGCGATAGCGGGCAGTTCATGGCTGTGCAACTCGCTGGTGCCGAAGCCCTCAGTCACCCCGAGATTCCGCTGCAAATCAAGGCGAAATATCAACGCCGCCTCGAAAAGCTTGTCGCGGCGTTGAGGGCAGTCGGGTTCACCGCGACGATGCCGGGGGGCACGTACTTCCTATACGCCAAAGCTCCCCGCGCTGCTGGTGATCGGCAATTTGCGAACGCGGAAGAGGCATCACAATACCTCATCACCGAACAGTCGGTGTGCTGTGTGCCGTGGGATGATGCGGGGTCGTTTCTGCGGTTCTCCGTCACGTACATCGCCCACAACGAAGCGGAAGAAGACGCCCTCATGACCGAAACCGTGTCACGGTTACGCGGCATGAAACTGGCGTTTTAATTCTGCAAAGCCGCGACTGGCTTCGCCGAAACGGGTGCGTTCAGGAACCGGGTTTCAACCAAGCGATGAAACCCGTAACTCACGAGAGTGGAAACGGTCAGGCACGTCGGTGTGGTTATCATCAACGCTAACTCCGGCGTGTTGATTCCCCAACGGTAGAAGTTCCAGGCGATCACCCCGCAAATCGGGGCGTGGACCAAGTACAGGCTGTAGCACATGCGGCCACAAAACCGCAGCGGGGCGGTTATGCGAGAGGTGGCAATCGCGGAATCGTGCGGGTGGAGCCATTTCAAAGCGAGCGCAAACGCGACGGCGATCCCGAGATACCCCGGCACATTGCCACTCAGTTTGCTGAACGACCCGATCATCAACACGCACCACGCAAACGTGTAAAGAAGGAGTAGGTCTAATGTCCAGCGTACACGCTGACGGGCGTAGTTCAACTGGTAGTAAACCCCTACGCCCGACGCAAACGGTAGCCACAACCCGTCGAAGAAAAATCCGGACAGCGGACGGCGGTAGGCGTTTATCGATTCGCCGAAAAAGGCACTGAAGTCGAAGACATTGAGGCACACAAAGACCGTGATGACGCCGACCACTAGAAAAAACCACCGCCGACAGACTGCCAGAATGATCCCAACGACTAGGTAAAACTGTTCTTCGTAACAGAGCGACCACAGCGACGCGGTCATATAGCCTTGTTCCGGTTCGATCACGTGATACCGCCACGATTCCGTCAGCGTCAACGTGCCAATCCACTGTCCAAGTTTCAAATCCTGTGGGTACGGCAACGGGTACTCGAAACCTTGAATCGGCCCCGGAATGGCGCCGGGAAATAGTAAAGCCGTGCCGAGTGCCGTCACCGCGAGATACGCCCAGAGGGGCGGGTAGATTCGGCGAAAGCGTCGCACGAAAAACTGGAAGCCACCGTGTGGCTTTCGTCGCGCGCTATCCGCTGATGCGGAGATACAGTATCCGCTAATCACGAAGAAAAGGGGGACACCCGCCCAACCCCAGTTCGTGACCAGCAGCGCCCAATCCGCCCACGACCCGCCGTGTGAGCGGGTGACGGCGCAGGTCTCGGGCGTGACCATGTAGCCAGCCGTCGAGTGAAAGATCACGACGAGCAAGCAAGCGATGCCACGCCAGACGTCGAGCGATTCGTACCGGGGATTTCGCGGAGGTTCCATACGACACATGGCTGGCCGCAGGTTCGTGACATTGGGAACAATAGTTAAACTCCTAGTACACAATTCCCACAGGTGCGAATCGGCCACGACGGTTTGCCGTTGCCATCGACCGCCGCAAACCCCACAATCGTCGCATGAGCCGAGAAACCGATCTTCAGCGTGTGTTGA
The DNA here is from genome assembly GCA_043716965.1 of Fimbriiglobus sp. Classification (GTDB taxonomy): domain Bacteria; phylum Planctomycetota; class Planctomycetia; order Gemmatales; family Gemmataceae; genus Fimbriiglobus. Next base: position 7,102 of record JAYSXU010000742.1, on the reverse strand, counting down.
ATTGTGGCATCATCGCAGTGGTCCGCGCCCCTGATCCGGCGGGGTTAGTCGATGTCGTGCAGGCGTTGGCAGATGGGGGCGTGACCGTTGCCGAAGTCACGTTCACGATTCCGAATGCCATTGACGTGATTCGTGAAGTGAGCCGGCAACTTGGCCACCGGGTACTACTCGGCGCGGGTACGGTGCTTGACACCGAAACCGCCCGTGCCGCAATCCTGGCGGGGGCAGACTTTGTAGTGTCCCCCACGTTAAACCTGGATGTGATTCGGCTGTGTCGGCGGTACGACAAACTCGTCATGCCGGGGGCGTTCACCCCGACCGAAATCCTGACGGCATGGGAAGCGGGTGCGGACATCGTGAAAGTCTTCCCGGCGGACGTTGTTGGCCCCGCGTTTTTCAAAGCGGTGCGCGGGCCATTACCGCAAGTCAAACTGATGCCCACCGGCGGCGTAGACCTAAACACCGCCTCCGAGTTCCTGAAAGCCGGTGCGGTGTGTCTGGGCGTCGGCAGCCAACTCGTGGACCCGAAGCTGATCGCGGCGAGAGACTACACAGCACTGACGATGCTGGCGAAGAAGTATGCGGACATCGTTACGCAGCATCGTAAATCGAAGTGATCGGTCAATAAAACCATTCGACAGGATGAACAGGATTTGACAGGATCGAAGACAAGATTGAAATCCTGTCAAATCCTGTCAAATCCTGTTCATCCTGTCAAAAACTCCTTCGTGTTGGACTGCAATGGACGCGATTCTGTTTTTGGACAAAGTGGCGAAGGCGAAGCGGCAGCCGATTTACGTCCTGCACGGCGACGAGGACTTCTTGAAGCGTCGTTGCCGCGACGCGATTATCTCTCTCGTCGCCGGGGACGCCGACCCGTCGTTCGCCGTTTCCAATTTCACCGGCGACAAGCTTGCTTTCTCAACGGTTCGCAACGAACTGGACACCTTGCCGTTCCTCAGCCCGGCCCGCATTGTGATTGTCGATCAAGGCGACGGCTTCGTGACCGAACACCGGGCGACGCTCGAAAAATACGCTCAAGACCCTAGCAAAATTGGCGTGCTGGTGCTGGACGTGAAGACGTTCCCCGAGACGACCAAGCTGGCGAAGTCCTTACCTGACCTCGCGAAAATTGCCTGCAAAGCCCCGTCGCCGTACAAGCTTCACGAAGTGGAAAGTTGGTGCGTGAGCTGGTCGCTGACGCAGCACCGCAAGAAGTTGACTGCAGATGGTGCGGCGGCGCTCATCGAACGGGTCGGGCCGCAGTTGGGGCTGCTCGATCAAGAGTTGGAGAAGCTGGCCATCGCAGTCGGCACCAAACCGGCGATCGGCCCGGAGGATGTGGAAGCGTTCGTTGGCCGGAGTCGGTCCGCCAACGTGTTCGGAATCATGGATGCGATTGGTGACGGCAAACCCGGCGTCTCGCTGCGTATCCTTGCGGAACTTCTGGAAGAAGGCGATGACCCGCTGGCAATCCTCGGGCCGCTGACGTTTCAACTGCGAAAGCTCGCCACCGTGGGCCGACTGCTGGCTCAAGGCGATTCCCTCGGACCGGCAATGGATACTGCCGGTGTCCCCAAGTGGCCGCAAGCTCGCCAAAGTACAGAACGCCAACTGCGGCACTTGGGGCGATCGCGGTTATTACAAATTCCGGATTGGCTTGTCGAAATTAACCTCGGCCTCAAAGGCGGCAGCCCGCTTCCAGCACGATTGCAACTCGAAAAACTCATCATCAAACTCGCCCGACCCCGTGAAGTCGCAACATCGTAACGCGAGACCGTTATGGCATTCGATAAAACCCTTTCCGAACGCATCCTGACCGTGCTGAACACTGTCAAGAGCATTACGGGCAAACCGCTGTTTGGCGGGTATGGCGTGTTCAAGGATGGCACGATTTTCGCCGGCGTTTACCGAACATCGCTGATTGTGAAACTGCGAGAGGGTGCTTCCGATGCGTTGCTCGAACCCGACACGGAACCGTTCAACCCAATGGGCGAAGGCAAACCGATGACCAGTTGGATTCAGGTCGCGGCCCCAAGCGTGGCCACGGATGAAAAATTGCTTGCATGGCTCGATCGCGCGCTGGCGGTCATTCCACCAAAGAAGGTAGCGAAACCGAAAAAACCCAAACGCAAGTGACCAAGCTCACCACGGTTCAAGTATCCACCGCAAATTGCCGAACTCGACTGCCATACTTTTGGACTTTAGCATTTTCCGCACTATTTTCTTGACCGCAGCCCACGTCACGCTATTCTCCGCCCGCCGTGAACGGACTCACCACGCGGTGTACCCCCAAGTGAGAATGACCATGCGGAAACGGATTTCCCTCGGGCTGATTTTGGCGTTCGGCCTTTCGACCTCGATTGCCTACGGGCAAGCACCGGATCGCAACGCAGCGAAAGCCAGCACACGAGTGACCAAGGTATTCGCAATTGCGGACCTGGTTACGCCGATCCCGGACTTTGCGTTGACGAACAAAGATGTCAAAGAAACCAAGACGCCGCCCCAACTCGTGGAAGCGCTTCGCAAACTGATTCAAACATCGGTCTCGCCCGAATCCTGGTCCGAGAACGGTGGCAACGGCACGACGGTTTATCACGAAGTCGGCCTCGCCCTCGTCGTCACCAATAGCCCGAAAGTCGTGGCCGGGGTGAGCGATTTGTTGACTGCTCTGCGTAAACTCCAAGACGTTGCGATTTCCGTTGAACTTCGTGAAGTGTCCACGACTTCACTCACGTATGTCGAGTTGTTGAAGCGAGCCGATGTGAAGCCGATCGACGGCGACACGGCGGCACATCTCACGGACGAGCAAGTGAAGATTTTGCTCGAAGCCGCGACGAGCGATCGCCGCGTGAACATCGTGCAGATGCCGAAAGTCACGATGTTCAACGCCCAAACCGGAAGCCTTTCTCACGGGGAACAAATGTCGTTTGTGACCGGCTTCGATTCGCAAAAAGTCCGCGAACAAACCGTGATGGTCCCGAAAAATGAACTGACGACGCTAGGCTATTCCATCAACCTGCAACCGACTCTCGTGGACGACAACAGGGCGACACGACTGGCGATTCAGTACAACTGGACCGGCATGGAACCGACTGTCCCGCTGTTTCCAATCACGTGGTTTGTCACACCGAAGTTCGAGGGCGGCTCCGAAGGGGTGCCGATTCCGTTCACGCAGTTCCTTCAGCAACCCAAGTTTGAAAAACTATCCCTGTCCAAAGCGTTGGTCATCAACGACGGCGGCACGGTTGCAATACCGCTCGGAAATCGCACCCGCCGAACCACGACCGACCAATCACCGGCCGTCGTCGCCAAGGTTCCCTACGTCAACCGCCTGTTCCGCACCACGAAGACAGTTTCCACGCCCGAAGACGTCATCCTGCTCGTCACAGTGCGGATCGTGAAGAAAGACGACGACGCATTGAGCAAAATCGCTGAGTGATGTGCAAAAAATGCAAGCGGCCCCGTCGGGAACGACGGGGCCTGCGTCCTGACCTGTAGGTCGTGGTCGAGTCTTCGAGGCCCGACACACGATTCCCATCGTACAAACGGCAGCACTATTTCAGTTCACTCATTCATGTCGGGCCTCGAAGACTCGACCACGACCTACAAAACGCATCATGTCAAGATGCATATCGCTTATCCAGTTCTACCCCCGCACCACGCTGTTGGCGGCGCTGGTGATGTAGTCGCGGTTGAGTTGGACGATGAAGTCGGTGCTGATTGCTTTGGGGCAGGCGGCTTCGCACTCGCCGATGTTGGTGCAGTGGCCGAACCCTTCGCGGTCGTGTTGGGCGACCATCTTTTTGACACGGTCCTTTTGCTCCGTCTTGCCTTGCGGCAACGAACCGAGGTGGCCGACCTTGGCGGACAGGAACAGCATCCCGGAGGCGTTGGGGCACGCGGCAACGCACGCCCCACAACCGATACACGCGGCGGAGTCCATCGCCCGTTCCGCGTCCGGTTTCGGAACCGGGATCGAGTTCCCGTCTCGGGCACCGCCCGTATTCACGGAGACGTAGCCGCCACTTTGGATGAGGCGATCGAACGCGGAGCGGTCCACGATTAAATCTTTAATCACCGGGAACGCCGCCGCCCGCCACGGTTCGATCCACAACTCAGCGTTATCCGGGAAGCTCCGCATGTGCAGTTGGCATGTTGTCGAACCCCGTTCCGGCCCGTGCGCTTGGCCGTTAATCATCATCGCACACGAGCCGCAGATTCCTTCGCGGCAATCGTGTTCAAACGCGACCGGCTCCTCGTTCTTCTTGATGAGGTCTTCGTTGAGAATGTCAATCATTTCCAAGAACGACATGTCCGGCGTGATGCCATCAACGGCATAGGTCACCATCTGACCGGCTTCGGTGCGGTTCTTCTGTCGCCAAACGTGGAGTTTGAGTTTCATATTCGGGTATCGGGTATCGGGTTTCGGGTATCGGGTTTCGGGTTTCGGTATGAAAACCACTTTGGGGCAAAGCCCACGGACGATCGTCCGTGGGCTTTGCCCGCCGAAAGAATTACTTGTAGCTCCTCTCCGAGAGCTTCACGCTCTCGAAGGCTAATTCTTCTTGGTGGCGGGTCGGGGCCGTTTCGGAGCCTTGGTATTCCCAGGCGGCGACGTGGGCAAAGTGGGCGTCGTCGCGTTTGGCTTCGCCTTCGGGGGTCTGGTACTCTTCGCGGAAGTGGCCGCCGCATGACTCTTCCCGGTTCAGCGCGTCCATTGCCAGAAGTTCGTTGAATTCCAGGAAATCGGCGACTCGCCCGCCGCGTTCGATGGCTTGGTTGAGGTTGTCGTGCGTGCCGGGGACGTTCACCGATTGCCAGAATTCGGCCCGCAGTTCTCGGATCTTTTGAACCGCGTGTTCGCAACTTTGCTTGGTCCGGGCCATGCCAACATTGTCCCAGATGACTTTGCCTGCTTCGCGGTGAAACTCGATCGCGGTTTTCTTGCCTTTGATGCTGAGCATTTTCTGAATCTTCCCCAGCGTTTCCACTTCGCAGCGTTTGAACTCGGGGTGACTCGTCGGCTTGCGGTCCGGTTTCACGGAGGCGAAATAATTGGTCAAGGTGTATGGCAACACGAAGTAACCGTCGGCCAGCCCTTGCATGAGCGCCGAGGCGCCCAATCGGTTGGCACCGTGGTCGGAGAAGTTCGCTTCGCCGACCACGAACAGCCCGTCGATGTTCGACATCAGTTCGTAATCGACCCACAACCCGCCCATCGTGTAGTGCAAGGCGGGGTAGATTCGCATCGGTTGTTCGTAGCCGTTTTCGCCGGTGATGCGTTGATACATGTCGAACAAGTTGCCATAAAGCTGCTCGACCTTGGGGCGGGATTTGCGTTTGATGGCGTCGGCGAAATCGAGGTACACCCCGCGGCCACCCGGCCCGACGCCCAAGCCATCATCACAGGCACGCTTCGCAGCCCGGCTAGAAATGTCACGTGGCGCGAGGTTGCCGAAGCTGGGGTAAAGCCGTTCGAGGTAGTAATCGCGGTCGCCTTCGGAAATTTGCGTCGGGTGTTTGCCGATGTCAGCTTGGTTTTTGGGCACCCACACCCGGCCGTCGTTGCGGAGCGATTCGCTCATCAGCGTCAGCTTCGACTGGTGATCCCCAGCCACGGGAATGCACGTCGGGTGGATCTGCGTGTAGCACGGGTTGGCGAACAACGCACCGCGTTTGTGGGCACGATAGGTAGCAGTCACGTTGCAGCCGATTGCGTTCGTGCTGAGGTAAAAGGCGTTCGAGTAACCACCCGTTGCCAGCACCACGGCATCAGCCGAGTGGGATTCGATTTTGCCAGTTTCGAGGTTGCGTGTGACGATCCCACGTGCCCGACCGTCAACCACAACGAGATCAAGCATCTCGGTGCGGGGGAACATTTTCACAGCGCCGTTGCTAATCTGCCGCGAGAGCGCTTGGTAGGCGCCCAGCAGTAGTTGCTGCCCGGTTTGCCCGCGACAGTAGAACGTGCGGGAAACTTGGGCGCCTCCGAAGCTACGGTTGTCCAACAAACCGCCGTATTCGCGGGCGAACGGCACGCCTTGCGCCACGCATTGGTCAATGATGCTGACCGACACTTCCGCAAGACGGTGGACGTTCGATTCTCGGGCGCGGAAATCGCCACCTTTGATCGTGTCGTAAAACAGTCGCCACACGCTATCGCCGTCGTTCTGGTAGTTCTTGGCCGCGTTGATGCCCCCTTGCGCGGCGATGCTGTGCGCGCGGCGGGGTGAATCCTGGAAGCAGAACGCCCGGACTTCGTAGCCCAGTTCCGCAAGCGTGGCCGCCGCCGACGAACCCGCGAGACCCGTCCCGACCACGATCACGGAATACTTCCGCTTGTTGGACGGGTTGACGAGCTTTTGGTTTTTCTTGTAGCCGGACCATTTATCGGCCAACGGGCCGCTCGGAATCTTGGAATCAAGCTTCATTCGTGTCACTTCCGAAGAGGCGAATAGTCAGTATTCGGGACGTTAATAATCGTTCCAAGTTGACGCCGGTGGGATCCATCCAGTCCAAATCGCCACAATGATGGCGACGTTGCCCCCCAGCACAATCGACGCGATCAAATAGCCAGCGATCTTCGCTGCGGGGGTGAACCGCCGACCCACCAGCCCGAGCGTTTGCAGACTGCTTTGAATCCCGTGCGTCAGGTGGAGAAATAGCACCAGTTGCGTCAGTAAATAGATAACCGAAATCCACGGCGTACTAAAACCGAAAACCACCATCGAATACACGTCCGGGTTGCCGTTAACATCCAAACCGAAGGGGAAATCTTGGATCCACAGGAACGAATAGTGGGCCAAGTGGAACACGGTAAACGCCCCGATCGTTAGCCCCGTGGACAACATCGCTTTGCTCTGGGGTGTCGCTTGGGCGGACTGCATTTTGACGTAACTAATGGGTCTTGCGGAGGCGGTTTTGAGTTTCAGCCGAAGCGTCAGCAACACGTGCGTGCCGAACAACCCCAACAACCCGGCGCGGGCGATCCAGATCAACACCCCGAGGTCGTGCTTCAAAAAGTGGGCGTACTTGTTGATCGACTCCTGCCCGCTGAACATTTTCAGGTTGCCGATCATGTGGAACACGACAAACGTCA
>JAYSXU010000741.1:0-9046 GCA_043716965.1 Fimbriiglobus sp. | reverse complement strand
ATCACCAAGGGGATTTACGAGCGGGCGTATCGCTCGATGCTGGATCGCGTCTGGGTGGTGTCGAAGACGGACGCGAAAGCGTTCCGTTGGTTCGCGGGCATGAAGCAAACCCAGATCATCCCGAACGGCGTGGATGCGAATCACTATTCAACCGAAACGGTCGAGCAACTGCCGAACAGTTGTGTGTTTTGGGGCCGACTCGATTTCGGGCCGAACATCCAAGCGGTGGAGTGGTTCTGCAAAAACGTCTGGCCAGCGATTCGGGCGAAAGTCCCCACGGCCCGCTTCCGAATCTACGGATTTCAACCGACGCTCCCCGTGCTCGCGTTCCACGGGAAAGACGGCATCGACGTGACACCGAACCTACCGGACATCCGTCGGGCGGTTCGGTCCTGTCAAGCGGTCGTGCTGCCGTTCGTGAGCGGTGGCGGCATCAAAAATAAACTCCTCGAAGCCGCCGCGATGGGGATGCCGGTGGTGTGTACGAGCCGTGTCACGCACGGCTTGAAGGGTGAACCACCGCTGGCGTTTGCCGACCAACCTGCCGACTGGGTTCGCGTGTTAACCGATCTGTGGTCAAGTGAATCGGCGCGACAAAAATTGGGGACCGATGCCCGCATGTGGGTCACCAAACACCACACCTGGGATGCCGCCGCACGCGCCGCCGCCGCCGGAATGCGCGACGAATCGAAGGTCCTCCAAGAGATTCCGGGATGAAGCAGTTCCTACTCTTGGTCGGCCTGTCGCTGGGCGGCATGTTGGGCGCGTTTATTCGAGGGCCGTTCGTGGCGCTCTGCGTGTATTACTTGTACGCGGTGCTTCGCCCCCAAGCGATCTGGAAGTTCCAGATGAGTACGATGCCGGAATTCGGCTGGTCCTTTTACGTCGCTCTTGCCGCACTGCTCAGTTACCTGCCGTGGGTGTTCGGGATCGTCGGACCGCTGAACGAACCGGAACGTCGGGTCTTTCCCCGGTTCGTCTGGCCGCACCGCATGATGATCGGGTTCTCCATTTGGGTGACGCTGAGTTATCTGTTTGCGAACAACCAGGACCGGGCTTGGTTTTATTACCAGGAGTTACTCAAAGTCTTCCTGATGTATTTCCTCGCCACTCAGGTGATCCGTGCCTACTGGCAAATCCACATTCTTTACTTGATCGTGACGTTCGCGCTGGGGTACATCGCCTTCGACGTGGTTCAGACTTACGCAACTTCCGGCTACTTGGTTCTGTTCAAGCGTGGCTTTTCGGACCTCGACAACAACGGCGCGGCACTGATGTTGGCGATGGGAATACCGCTGCTCTTTTTCGCCTGGGAGTTCACCAAGGGGTGGTATCGTTGGGGATTCTTGCTCATGATTCCCATCATCGGTGAAGCGGTGATGAGCAGTTACTCCCGGGGTGCGATGATTTCCGCCGTGGCAGTGGCACCGTTTTACCTGCTGTATTCGCGCAAAAAGAAGTTCTTGTTGATGTGCTTTGCAATGGCACTCGTGGCGGTTCCCGTTGTCGCGGGCAAGGAAATCAAGGAACGATTCAACACGGTGAAAGAAGCCGGGGACGATGACAGTTTCAACTCGCGGCTCATGAGTTGGGATTGTGCCCGCCGAATTGCGAACGACTACCCGGTTTTCGGCGCGGGCGTCCGCTGTTCCAACTTGCTGACGAAACAATACGGCGCGGACCTGGAAGGCCGCACGATTCACAACCAGTACCTCCAGATCGCCGCCGACAACGGGTGGCTCGGGTTGGTTTGGTATCTGGCACTGTTGTACACCGCGTTCATCGCGTTTTGGTTCGCACGGCGACGACTGTGGAAACTACAAGACCCCGAATCCGTCCGTGCCACAGCGATGTTGGGGGGTATCGAGTGCTCCTTATTGACCTTCTTGGTCGGGGCCATCGCGTTGTCACTGGAAACATTTGAGTTGCCGTACCTGCTAATCTTGTTGGGAACCCAGATCTGGTCGGTGATGAACGCCCAAGTTTCGTTGCCACCGGGTTATCGCCACCTGCCAATCCAGACCGTTCCCTTAATGACAGCGAAACGTCGGCCAGTACCCGTGACTGGACCCCGACCCACGATTCCGTCAAAGCCTCTCGGCTCAAGTGCCGAGTCAGGCCACCCGACGGCTTCACCAACCGTCCCGGACTTCCCGCCCCCAGGGGGATGGCCGGCGAACACGTGATCCGTTCCTTCAACTGTGATGAACCCCCAAGTGCCTGACCCTGTTACCATGACCGTACCCGAATCACAACTCCCTGCCCGACCGATTCGGGTGGGGTTTGTTGTTCACGTGATGCAAGTCGCCGGCGCGGAGGTGCTCATCCGCGAGACAATCCGACGGCTCGGCCCGGCCATCACGCCGACGATTTTCTGCCTCGATTCGATCGGCCGTATTGGGGAAGAGTTGGTCGCCCAGGGCGTCGATTTGGTCTGCTTCCATCGCAAGCCGGGCTGGGATTTTTCGGTTAGCAAGCGCATCACCTCTGTGGCCCGAGAGCGGCAAATTGATGTGTTTCACGCCCACCAGTACACGCCGTTCTTCTACACGGCACTGGCGAAACTGTTCATCCGCCCGATGCCGAAACTGATCCTCACCGAGCACGGTCGCCACTACCCGGACGTGGTTTCACCGCCCCGACGCGCGATCAACCGGATCGTGCTGGACCGGCTTGCCGATGCCGTGAATGCGTGTTGTGAATTTAGTGGCAAAGCACTCTCGAAAGTGGACGGCTTCGCGGGGCCGCGGATCGAAGTGATCGAAAACGGCATCGAACTGGACCGTTACGGTCCGGCGAATGATAAGCCCGCACTTCAGCGAAAACTAGGACTCGATCCCAGCCGGCGGTACATCGTTCACGTGGCCCGACACCACCCCGTGAAGGACCAGAAGACACTCATTCGCAGCTATGCCGGCGCGGCCAAGGATTTACCGGATGTCGATTTGGTCATGGTCGGCGATGGGCCGTTACGCGACGAATTGCAAAGTCTGGCTGCGGAGTTAGGGGTGTCGGCTCGTGTGAAGTTCGTCGGCATTCAATCCAACGTCGCCGATTGGCTCCGGGCTGCGGATGTCTTCGCGCTAACGTCCGTGAGTGAAGCCGCATCCCTGACGCTTCTCGAAGCGATGGCGTCCGGGTTGCCGGTCGTCGTCACGGCTGTCGGCGGCAACCCGGAAATTGTCCGGCACGAACAAGAAGGCTTGTTGTTCCCTCGTGGCGATGCCGATGCGGGTGCCGAATGCTACCGACGGTTGTTCCGCGATCCAGCGTTTGCTAACAAGCTCGGTCAAGCTGCGCGATCCCGTGTCGAATCGAAGTACCAACTGCACCAAACCGTTGCGGCCTATTTTAAGCTGTACCAGCACCTGTCCGGTGTGCAGTCGAAGCACCGACCACTCAACATTGCTGGTCAGATCGAAAATCGGGTTTGACAGCTAACCCCTGTCATCGGTTATGATCCGCAACTCATGGAAGACCAACCGCCATTTCCGAAGACCGTCGCACCGCTCAAGAAAGCGTCCGTACTGAAAGCTGCGTTGAAAACGTGCGTTCACGTGCTGGCGACTTTGGCAGTGTTGCCGTGGCTGATTTCGTACTGGCTCGGGGCTGCCGTCCTTGGCCCGAACCGCGCACTCGAAGGGACTTCCCAGGCGATTTCGTTGTTTCCAGGTTTGATCGGGGTCTTCTTGCGGCGAGCGTTTTTGATGCGCGTGTTGGCCCGCTGCCATCCCACGGTCGAAGTCTCGTTCGGCACGCTCTTTTCACAAACCGGGGCGATCCTGGATGAAAACGTTTACGTCGGCCCACGCTGCCACCTCGGCCTCGTGCATCTCGAAAAAAACGTGCTGCTGGCTGCGGGCGTTCATATTCCCAGTGGCGGGCAAACGCACTACTTCGATGACCCCAACGTGCCGATCCGCGAGCAGGGTGGCGAACGCAGTGCCATCACAATCGGCGAAGGGGCGTGGATCGGCAGCGCCGCGATTGTGTTAGCGAACGTGGGCCGCGGCACGATCGTGGGGGCGGGTTCCGTGGTCACGAAACCCTTGCCCGATTTTGTCATTGCCGTGGGCGTCCCGGCAAAAGTGATTCGCTCACGATTCGCCAAGGATTCAGGCACAACACCAGACGAAGGAACGTCATGACTAGCACAACTTATTCCGCAACTGTCCGCACGGGTCGATCAGGACTCGGGGTGCGGGTACTCGACGAAAACACAGGGTCGAACGCAATGGCTGACCACGCTGGAAAATTATCCGTGTTGATCCCCGTGTACAACGAGGAACCCACGGTCCGCGAGATCCTCACTCGGGTACTGGCACTCGGTGCGGTCGTCAAAGAAATTGTCGTGGTCGATGACGGCTCGAAGGATAAAACCGCTGAGATTGTGCGGCAATTCGCGGAAGGCGAGCCGAAGGTGCGCTTCTACCAATCGCCAATCAATCAGGGCAAAACCGCTGCGATCAAAAAAGCACTTGAACTGGCTACCGGCGAAATCCTCATCATCCAAGACGCCGACCTGGAGTACGACCCCGCCGAAATCCCGGAAGTGATCGACCCGATTCTCAATGGCCACGCGGATGTCGTTTTCGGCTCACGCTTTCTGGTCCGCAAGGCGGCACGGGTGCTGTACTTCTACCACTACTTGGCGAACGTCGGCCTCACGTTCCTCTCGAACATGTTGACCAACCGCAACATGTCCGACATCGAGACCTGCTACAAAGCCTTTCGTGCCGAAGTCATCAAGCCAATGGTCCTCACGAGCAAAGGCTTCGGCATGGAAGTCGAAATTACCGCGATGATCTGCAAAACCCGAGCACGAACCTACGAAGTGCCGATTTCCTACTACGGACGCCCCTACGAAGAAGGCAAGAAGATCGGCCCAATGGACGGCGTCGCCGCGCTCTATTACATCGGCTACTACAACCTCGTGAAACCCTATCTGTCGAGCGGTCGCAGCTACATCAAGGCCGTCAACGAGGGCCTTGCCAAACGCGCCGCGTTTGCACGGGTGTAACTTTTTTCGGGATTGAAGTGATGACACCCACCTCACCCCTAACCCCTCTCCGACGCAATACTGTTCGCCTCACCGATTGCTGTGTGGCATTGGGGTGGGACTGGTGGATGTTTCCGTGCTGGGGTTGAAGGGTTGGGTGAGCGGATACGGGAAATGGGCCTCGGGGCGTGACGAACCACTGCTGTCGCCCTCCGTTTTCGAGACCGGGGCCGGCGATTTACGGCTCGGGTTTTCAGGTGAAACAACAGCCCCACCGCCCAGTGGGGCGGTCCGCCAACGCCACCACGTCCGCGTCCTGGTCCCGGCGATCGGTAATCATGTACAAGTCGTGACCGTCACCTCACGATCACCAACCGCATCGACGTGCGTCCGATGCCGAGGGCTTTGGGAGGTTTTGTCCCACCCGGTGGTTTGTTGGAGCGCCCGAAGCGGGTCCGGGTCGGGTTGAAGAAATCGAGCAGCCGTGGGCTGAGGTATTGGTCGAAGAAGAGTGTTCAGTTGCTCGCTTTGTCGTGTTCAACGCCCACGTCATGGAGGCGTTCGAGAGCCTTGCGAATCGGCTTGAGCCGCAGCAATCGGAGTACGGACTCGCCTCGACCTTCGGCGCGGAACGCGACCTACCGGCAGCCTCATCAAGCTACCCAAATCCGGGCGCAAATCCCGTGCCGAACAGTATTGCCTCGGAGGCGGGATGGGGGTTGAGACGTTGCCGGTGCAGTCGGTGGCGAAACTGAGTGCGCTGGTGGCTGTGTTGAGTGTGATTGCAGTGGCGGTGATGAACTTGCGGTTAGCGGCCCGCGACCCGATGGCGCGGGACCGCCCGCAACCGCCGCCCGGCGGCGCCGTTGACCGTGTCGGGATTCTGGACCGAACTGGCCCGCCTGGGCGGATACCAGAAGAACCCGCAGACCCACCCGCCCGCCTGTATGACCCTATGGCGAGGCTGTCCCAACTCCAAAAACCTCATCCAATACCACAAATCCCTGAAACATGCCACGAACTGTCCGCAGTCAAGGAGTGGCTCGGATGATTCCTGTCGTGTCAGACCTCTTCGACAGGCAACGGGCGGCTCCGGTTCGTACAAAACGGGAGCCGCTTACCTCGTGGAACTTCCGATGCCTGATCTTGCTTCGACTTACATCGCACTCGGTACGTCCGCGTTTCTCGCTGGTCTGATGAACTCCATCGCCGGTGGGGGTACGCTGTTGACGTTCCCCGCATTGTTCGCTGCGTTGCCCGGAATGGCCAGCGTCGCCAACGCCACGAGCACCATTGCGCTGATGCCCGGCTCGCTCGCCGGGGCCTGGGGGTACCGCAAGGAGTTGAAGGATTCACGCCGATTTGTCGTGCGGATGCTCGCGCCCAGTTTCATTGGCGGGTTGATCGGGTCGTTACTCCTCGTCTACTTTCCCGAGTATTTCCGCAATCTCGTGCCGTGGTTAATTTTGACTGCGGCAACGTTGTTTCTCGTTCAGCAACCAATCAGCAAGCTGCTCAAAAAGAAACAAGCCGTGATGCCAACCGAACCCAGTCCGCGAATGATTGCCGTGCTGATTGGGTTTCAGTTTCTTGTGGCTGTATACGGCGGGTACTTCGGGGCGGGGATTGGCATCCTGATGTTGACGTCGCTCGGGTTCATGGGTGTCGGGGACATTCACCACATGAACGCCGTGAAGACGTTCCTGGCCTCCGTGATTAACGCCGTGTCCGTGGTGGTGTTCATCATCGGGGATTTGATTCACTGGGAATATGCGGCAGTCATGGCGGTTGCGGCCATCGCGGGTGGCTACACCGGCGCCCGTGTGGCACGGCGGTTGCCGGCAGCGTATGTGCGGTGGGCGGTTATCATCATTGCGTTCAGTCTGGCCGTCTATTATTTCGTCCAGCAGTACAACACAACCGGAACGGGACCGGCGTAAGATAACGTGTCCCGGTATGCGTCTTGGGAGTTGGAACGGATGACTGCAGAACTCGCCCCGCAAGCAACATCGGAATCGACCCCGACCTCCGTGTTCAACGCATTTCTGGCTCTCGTTGCGTTTTCGTTTTGGCAGCAGTGGCGGGTTCGGCAAATGGGCTGGGTCGCGCTTGGGCTGTTGGGCATTTTGACAGTGGCTGTCGCGGTCCTCACCCACGGGCCGTCGGGGTGGAGTTTGGAGAATCGGTTCTCGTTCCGATTCCAAATGATGGTCCGTGACATTCCGGCGCAACTCGACCTGCTGCAAATGACGCCACTGCCCTCTGAAGGCTCCGCGATTTACATGGCGATCTTCGCACCCTTTCGCACCATTCTGGCGGACCGGAAATTCCTGGACGACTGGGCGTTCTTGAACTTCTCCCGGTGGGTCGTCTTCACGATGCACCTCGGGTTTCTGTTGCCGTTGTTTACCCTGGCGTATGCGTCCGCGAGTCTCGGGGCAGAACGCGAAAGCCGCACCATGATCTGGTTGATGACCCGACCGTTGCCGCGCTGGTCGGTGTACCTGGCGAAGTTCCTGGGCGGGTTGCCGTGGTGCCTGCTGGCGTCTGGCGGCGGGTTCGTGGTGCTGTGTCTGGCGGGTGGTTCACTCGGGCAGCGCGCTTTGCAGACTTATTGGCCCGCAGTCGTGGCCGGGACGATTAGCTTCGCCGCCCTGTTTCACCTCATCGGCGCATTGTTTCGCCGACCGGCTGTCGTGGGACTGGTTTACATCTTCTTCTTTGAAACTTTGGTAGCCAATCTTCCCGGCAGCTTGAAGCAGTTGAGCCTGAACTATTACGTGCGGTCGTTGCTGTACAATGAAGCCACGGCAACCCTAAGTGTCGTCACGCCCGAAAGCCTCGACGTTTACGCCCCGCTCGACAGTAGCAGTGCTTGGACCACGCTCCTAGGCGTGACGCTGGTGTTAACGCTAATCGGCAGCTATCTGTTTGGGCGCCAAGAACCCCAGGAAGAAACATAACCCGGACGAGTCACCACGAATGACACGAATCGAACGAATCAGAACGCAAAGAATACCTCAACGAGTTCAACTGTTTTTTCCGAATGATCACGGTTTGATTCGTCTGATTCGTGTGATTCGTGGTTGTGTTCTTTGTCGGGGTGAGAGGAGTTGGCAATGCCTAGTGCGGATTTGAAGCCCGATGACGCGCCGTTGCACGGCTACCGTGGCGTCAGTACGCCGCCCCCGGTTTTGCAACGGCCCCAGTCCTTCACGGTCGCCATTAGCCGTGAAGCTGGGGCACGCGGCAGTAGCATTGCGATTGCCGTCGGGGAGTTGCTGGGGTGGCAAGTGTTCTCGCACGACATGCTCGATTACCTCGCCCACGATGAATCAGCACGAGCCGAGTTTTTGAAGGACACCCCCCTGCCCGCCCAACAATGGGCCGAACTCGAATGGTCGAGACTCCTCCGCCGCCGCGAGTTAATCCCCGATAGCGATACGGCTGCGATTGCCAGGGTCATTTTCACGTTAGCAGCCAGAGGCGAAGTGGTACTGGTCGGACGAGGTGCGGGATTTCTCTTACCGCCCGAGACGACTGTTCACGTTCGGATCGTCGCGCCCATTGAACAGCGGATCGCGTATCTGAGTCAATCGTTACGTCTCACGGAATTAGAAGCAGCCGTCGAAGCCCAAAACCGTGACCGCCGCCGCGATTTGTTCATCAGCTCCTTGACCGATCTGGCGATTATCGACCCCACCTGTTACGACCTGTGCGTCAACTCGACCCGGCAAGGTTTGCAAACGACCGCTGAACTCATCGCGCACATCGTGCGGAGCAAACAGATCCCAGACCCGTTGGGCAGTGACATTGACCTGGACACGGTGTCATGACGCTTCCGTTCGGTCCATTCTGTGATTGTGTTCACGCACTTCGCCCCCGCACCGCCATCGTTCTAGGCTCCGGGTTAACAGGTGTGACCGAAGAGTTTGTCGAGTCGGCTACTGTCCACTACGGCGACATCCCAGGTTTAGTTCCGCCTACAGTTGCGGGGCACAAGGGGCAACTTTCCGTCGGCGTTTGGAATGCCATCCCGGTACTCGT
>JAYSXU010000075.1:0-2103 GCA_043716965.1 Fimbriiglobus sp. | reverse complement strand
GTCAATCCCGTCGGTGGATTTACGCTTCCACCATTGCCAGAACCAGTTGTAGTCAAGCCGACCCCAGCACCTCTAACAGTTCCATCACCGATTGGTATCGAACGAATCCCGACCCCCCCCGCTCCGGTCCCGGTGCAAGCCGCCGTTGTCGCCCAAGAGATACCACGAATTCCAGCGGCAGAGCCGCAGATCGCGGAACCGAAGTTCGCAAAACCGATCCCGCCGGCTCCGAGGCTTTCTTGGGATCCCCGCGCCGACGCGATCCCGACTGAGGCTCCCAGCGAACCGGCACGTAACCTGGAAAAGAAGTTGAAAGTTCTGTTGCACATGGGCGACGAACGGCCACGGTTTGAAGTGAAGGATGGCGACGACGTTTACTTGAAAGTGATCTCGGACAAGGTCGAAGTGAAATCACCGTCGGACTCCGGCGCGAACATGTCCACGATGCGGGCGGGCGGCAAAGTCACGTTCATCACACCGGGTGGTGAAGGGACTTGCGACGAACTGAGCGTCATCCCCGGAACCAGCCAAGTGATCGTGACCGGCAAAGTGGCGTTCACGTACAACTGGGGCAAAGTCGAAACCACCGTCAGCGGGGAGAAGATGACATTCCGCCTCGGTTCGACGCCCGGCACCACATCAAGCAGCGGCCCGCAGGGTGTGCCGACTTCGTATCAACGGATGCGCTAGCCCGGACTGCTGTACTGTTGCGGCTACAACATTTCGCCCCGCCAACAAACTTCACGATCCGGGCACCAGTCCGGGTCGTGCCATTTCCAGAGTTTTCATCCAATCCCGTACAAATTGCCACCGCGACGCCAGTTGTGTTATAGATTTGCAACAGACGGATCCGGTGAATCGGGCGGGTCGATTCCCAAGGCTAAAACTCGGTTGTTTGAGGGCGTCAAACCCTTCTCCGAGGTGGTGGTCCCATGCTTGCGAGTACCCTATTCGCCGTGAATATCGAATCCATTCTCCCCTACTCGCCAATTGCGATTGGTTGCTTGGTGGGGTTAATCGTAATCACGTTTCTGGCGCTTCGTAAACGAGGGCCACGGAACCCGATCCCGCCCATCGAACTCAGTCGCCCTGGCGACTGGGAAAATGACGAACAGTCGTTCGCCAACCGACGGAACTCGCTCCGCCGGGAAGGCTCCCCCGTCAAGATTACGATTGCCGCATCGACGCTGAAAGCAGGTACGGAGAACGGCTATGTGCTGGACCGCTCCACGGGCGGCCTGCGAATTGCAACCGGGGCCGCGTTGGCACCCGGTACCGCCGTTCAAGTCCGGGCCATCAACGCTCCGACGACGGTGCCGTGGGTCACGGTGATCGTGCGAAGTTGCCGCAACACCGGCCCGCACTACGAAGTCGGCTGTGAGTTCGACCAAACCCCGCCGTGGAACGTGCTGTTGCTGTTCGGCTGAGCCAAATCGCCATCAAACCCGCGTGAACGTCGGTGGGCGTTCGCTTAACACGGGTGCTGTCTCTTGCTGTTTGACAACAGGTGTCGGTTGCCCACGCAGTTTGGCCACGAATGCCGCAAGCCGGGAAAGCCCTTCCCGCAACCGCCCATCTTCGATTGCAAAACTCAACCGCACGTGATTCGCAGAACTCGGGCCGAACACACAACCGGGGCCGACCAACACTCGGTGCTCTTTCATCAGCCGTTCGGCAAACGTGCGGCCGTCCAGGTTGAACGGGGACACATCCAGCCAGAAGAAATAGCCACTCGCGGGTGCTTCGGCGGTGATCCCGATTGTTTTGAGACGGTCTGCGGTGTACCGTCGGCGGACGCGGAACTCTTCCAAGACTGGGCCGAAGAGTTCGTCTTCGGCTTCCAATTCTCGTAGCGCCAGTTGCTGGCACACGGTTGGCACAAATGGCGCCGACAAGTTCGCGGCCAACGCGCACGCTTTCATCAAATGTCGTGGCCCCGCCAGCCACCCCACCCGTGCCGAACCGAGGCCGTAGGTTTGCGTGATGGAACCTGCACTCAGCGTTCGGCAGAAGGAAGCGGGGCGGGAATTCAACGTGCCCTGCGCGCCGTCATAACGAAATCGCCGGAACGATTCGTCTTGGTAAATCAGTACGTCCGAACGG
>JAYSXU010000740.1:0-3034 GCA_043716965.1 Fimbriiglobus sp. | reverse complement strand
GATCAAAAAGACGATTTTTGGGGCCTCGAAAACCCGAAAAACACCCGAAAAACCGGTTTTGACGCCTTCGCAATTCGGACTTACGTCGATTATGAGAGCTAGAAACACGTCAGCATAATCGCTACAGCCAACATTACGTGAATGTTTTCGCGGATTATTCCGATCTTGTTAGTAGTTCCATTGAAGTTGGCACGGAGCGGATCATGCGTACGCACTGTTACAGGTTGCTCTCTGTTGCTGCGATCTGGCTTTGCGCTACGGAATCGTTCGCCCAAGAACGGGCACCGTTGACATCGGATCTGCAGAAGTCGTTACTGCAAGCTACGCCGATTGCAGTGAATTCGCAGGAACTCGATCCGCACGAAATGCTCAAAGTGAAAGCACTCCGAGAAGATGCCAAAAAAGCGGATGCTGGTAATAACACGGCCGCTGGTGGTGCCGCAGTCGCCGACCCGATGGGAATTACGGTAGCTATCAATCAGCAGTTTTTCATCCGCCCGATTGGGGCGAAAGAGAACTTGGACAAAAAGCAGTTTTCGTTCGATCGCCCCGACATTCTCGGCTACGAAGGGCTGTCGGATAAGGATCGCAAGTTCTTTTCCGTGCGAGATAAAGAAGCCATATTCTCCGCACGCAAGTTGGGTACGGTTCGGATTACTTACCACGATCCAGAAGACCCAAAGACCGTTCAAACGTTTACAGTCGAAGTCCGCCCGGATGTAGTTTACCTGAATCGGTTGCTGAAAGATCGATTCCCCACCGCGAAGATCAATCTCGTAGCCACTGGGGACAATTCCGTCATTTTGGATGGCGTTGTGGAGAATCCCGGCGATTCGTTCGCGGCGGAGAACATCATGAAACTGTTCAAACTCGGTGTGATCAACAACCTACGCCTCGGTGGCGTGATGCAAGTGCAACTGGAGGTAGTGATCGCCCGAGTGGACCGCCAAGAGTTGCGCCGTCTGGGCATCAACAATCTGCTTGCCGATGCGCGAGTGGGTGCCGGATCGACGATTGGCAACGTGATCGGCACGCCCTCGTTCAATCTCCCCAATGCCGCTCGCGCCGCCAGTGGGGCAGGGGCGTTCAACCCCATCGGCAGTGGCGTTCAGGCACTGACACCTGCCACGAATCTCTTCTATGGCGTGACCGATTCCTCTCGCGGTTGGTTCGCATTCATCGAAGCAATGCGACAGAACAGTGCCGCCACGATTTTGGCGAACCCGACGCTCGTAGCCTACAACGGACGCACAGCAGACTTCGTGGTGGGAGGAAAACAGCCGATTCCACAAGCCGGCGCACTCGGCGTGCCCAGCATCAAGTTCGAAACCTTCGGGACACGTTTGACTTTTTTGCCGACTATCCTCGGCGATGGAAAACTCCGAATCGAAGTCGTTCCGGAAGTCAGCAGCGTGGACACGACCAACTCGGTCACCATCGGTGGCGTGCAAGTACCGAGTTTCGTCGTGCAACGGCTCCACACTACCGTCGAGATGCAACACGGCCAGACACTTTGCATGGGTGGGTTGCTGCAAACGCAGCTCGAATCGCAATCGGAGAAGGTGCCGTTGCTCGGAGATGCACCCGGCATTGGCACGTTCTTTCGTCGCGTTCGTCATCGCAGTCGCGAAACCGAATTGCTCATACTCGTGACGCCACGGCTAGTGGACCCGATGCAGCCTTCGCAGGCACCTAAGCAGATCATCGGGCAGGAGTTTCAAGCACCCACCGACGAGCAATTGTTCTTCAAGGGGCAACTGGAAGTCCGTCGCGATGCGTGCGATCCTGCGTTGCCGAGAATCGGCGACAGGGTAAACGAATCGGTGGCCCCTGGCCAACGCAACTCCAGTTTTGCATCCGAGCGAGGCAATCCGGTTGCCGCACCGCAGATACTGACCGGTTTCGGTCCGCAAGCGATGCAAACACCGAATCCGGAACCGCACATTCCAATCGTCGTTGTTCGGGCGGCCCCTCCGGACGACCCGTGGACTTCGCCGTACCTGAACATCCTGCTCAGAAAACCATTGGGCGAAGAGCATCGGCGTTGAACCCTGGTTTCGACGTGATTTCCCCGAACACTTACCGCGGAGTCGCTGCGATGGAACGCAGAATTGTCCCCCAGCGAATCTGGGTGAGTCTGTTGGGAGCAGCCGTTTGCGGCTGCCACACGACCAAACCCCACACGACCTCGTGCCAATACACGCCCTGGCCCTCCGAAGCGGCGGCTGTGGATCGGCAATTGTTGCTCGACCCGCTGAACCAACAAGCCCGCAACGGCGATGTCTTGAATTCGACGATGTTCACCCATCATTTCAAAGACAATACCGAAGAAGAGGGACCAAACGGCACCCTCAAACGGAAGGCAACACCAACGCCAAGCTCGGAATTGTTGCTCTCCGGGAAAAACCTGATGCATCGGCTGTCGCGCAGTCAACCGTCGGGAACCGAGTGGCGGTTGTTCGTGGAAGTGGCACGCGATGTCGATGTCAAACCGAAGTTGGAGTTAGCCAAGACGCGAACGACCTTTGCAGACTTAAACCGCAAACGGGTCGAGGAAGTGATTGAGTATGCCCAAAGCCTGCGTCCGGACCTGATCGTGCGCGTCGACTTGATCGATCCGAATCCGGTGGGCATGTCCGCACGGGAAGCCCAGTACGGCGTCCTCAAACATACCTCGGTGATCCAGGGCACCATCCTGACGGACAAATACGCGGGCGACAGCAGTAGTATCGCGGAAATTGCTCCGCCACCGGCTTTCGACGAAAAATCTGTTCCAAGTAGTGCTCCTGGGGCACTTTCACCCGGTGGTAGCTAACGCAGTGAAACCTTTTCGAGGTACTCGAATGCGCATCGTATTCGCATCACTTGGGTTTGTTGCCCTTATCGGATTGTCGAGTGGCGCGGACGCTACTCCGGCGAAGGATGCACCCGCGCCGCTGCCGATCTTGCGCATCGACGAGAT
This sequence comes from Fimbriiglobus sp., assembly GCA_043716965.1. Classification (GTDB taxonomy): domain Bacteria; phylum Planctomycetota; class Planctomycetia; order Gemmatales; family Gemmataceae; genus Fimbriiglobus. The sequence goes on along the minus strand of JAYSXU010000740.1, from coordinate 72 downwards.
TAATGCTGGCTCGCCTTCCATGCCTACGCTACCGGCTGGAATTGACGACAACCGGATCCCGGAGCCGCCGCT
>JAYSXU010000739.1:0-3034 GCA_043716965.1 Fimbriiglobus sp. | reverse complement strand
ATTCCGGGCCGACGTTGCGGATACTGGAGTAGCGTTCGCGTTCGGTGACGATGTTCTTTTTGCCCTTCGGCTCAATTCGCGGTAGTGCCAATTCTTCGCCCAGAATGGCGGCCAACTCTTCCATCGACAATTCGACTTCGAGAATGTGCCCGCCCGGTGAATCCCCGGCTTCGCCTTTCTCGTCGCCGTCTTGCGGTTGCGACAGCGGATGGCCGGGCTGACCATCGCCGACGCCCACGCCGCCCGAACCCTTCTGGCCGTAGCGGAATTGCGGCAGGTTGATTTGAGGCATGGGGATCGACACGAGGTCGTTCCCCTTCTTTCCGATCATCTCGCCGCGGCTGATGTACTTCGACAGGTTCGACTTCACCTTACCGCGAACGAGCTTGCGGAAACGTTGCAGGTCCTTCTCAATCTTTTGTCCCACAGCGTGCGCCTCAAAATGATGGTGTAGGGTCTTACTCCATCATACCCGACGAAGTCCCGTTCCGAAAAGGGACTTCGCCACGAGACTTGGTCGAAGCTGCGGGACAACATCGTCGGGTTCTTTTGTGAGCAACAGTGATCTCACCGCCGCGCACAGGTTACGTCAAGACGCGCTGGCCCTGGACTAACCGCAGGACGACGACAACCAAAATCACCATCAAGAGGATGTGGATTAAGTCACCGCCGAACGGCATGATGAAGGCGCCGAGGAGCCACAAAATCAGGAGGATGACGATAATCGATTCAAGCGAGTAGCGTGGCATGGTCGTAACCTCTGGTGATGGCGGGTGATAAGAGTTCGCCTGCCGGTAACGGTGGAGACAGAGCAATCGACGTGCCCAAACACGAACAAAAGAAAATCGAGATTTCGCGTTGACAATGGGCATTCGCCCGAATGGCTTGCTAACACAAATCAGTTGTGACTTCGAGGTCATGGCAATGGTCAGGTCAGTTCGGACATTTCTGCGTGCGGCCCTTGGCCCTTGGCCCTTGGCCCTTGGCCCTTGGCCCTTGGCCCTTGGCCCTTGGCCCTTGGCCCTTGGCCCTTGGCCCTTGGCCCTTGGCCCTTAGCCCTTGGCCCTTGGTTGCCAACTGCATTTCCGGTTTAATTCTTTGTAGTGCTGGCGTTCTGAAAATGGCAGGGGAAAACACGAGCCACCCGGAGTTGCCAAACTTTGTCCCGGCTTCGCTCGTTGCGGCGTTCCCCGTCCTCGAAATCTTGCTCGGCGGTTGGCTTCTCAGCGGCGTTTGCCGGTTCGGCGCCTGGCTCGTGGCACTCACCACGTTTTTCACTTTCAGCATGGTTGCGTTTTCCCAGGTACGGGCTGGAGTATCCGAATGTGGGTGTCTCGGTTCGACGGTCTCGGTGCCGCCGTGGGTGATGCTCACTTTGGATCTCACCATACTCTTTGTTCTCGTGCTATTCCGCACCCGCTGGACAGGTTGGCCCGATGTCGGCCCTGGGCTGTCCCTAGCGGTCCGAACGCTAGTCGTTTGCGGGGTACTGCTTACGGTCGGGGCAGGCTACTCGTACTGGCGGTACGGGTCCGTAACGGCCGGGGTAGCCGCCTTCGCCGGGATGCCGGTCACCGTGACCACCCCGGTCGTGGACGTGGGCCGCGTCCCCGTTGGGGAAATCACGACCGGCACGGTCGAGGTGATTAGCCTGACCGGGTCCGAAGAACAAGTTGCGTACATCTCGATGAAGTGCCGGTGTGCCGAGTTCGACCTCCCCATCACCCTGCCGCCCGACCGGGCGACACGAATCGGGTTCCGCCTGCGGGCGCCCAACGAGCCAGGGGCGTTCCGCCGCCCGGCGGTGGTGAAGTCGTCGGCCGGCGAGGCGCGGTTCGAGATGGTCGGGGTGGCGGTGGCGTCGCAGTGACGCCTCGCCGTGGTTTTCCATTTCTTAACGGAGGTGCGTCATGGCACAGGGTGTGAAACGAATCGTGGCGGTGCCGGTGCTAGCCGGCTTCGCCCTGTCACTGATGGTGCTGGCCACACTAGTGGGCAGCGTGCAGGCACAAACCGCGTGCGAAGCCTGCCCGGGGGAACTCGTTTTACCGATCCCAACAGCCGGGCGGTGCGTGCTACGGGTACACAAGTCAATATATGTTTGTCTGCCTGAACAACTAGGCGAAAATTGACTGCACCGACCGGGGCATCTGTCCGGACGGGGATGCGTCGGCTTCCTGTGCGGGCACGTTTACCGAAGGCGAGTGCAAAAACGGGGCCACGGGGATCTGCACGAACGCTTGTTGGGGGTTATACTGCCAATCGAACACCCATACGTGTCGGGACGGTCAATCCTTCCCGAACGCCATCAGCCCGTGCAACGTGTCGTGTACGTGCATCCCTTTGCAGTAAGTCCGATGCAACGACCATTTGTCAAGTCGCCCTAGAAACCTGACGCCCATATCTAAGAGTCCCTCTGTTCGCTCATTTCCGGCGGGTCAGGCTCACGCCTACCCGCCGCCGTACAACTATTTCGGGCACACCATGCGACACATCATTGTTCTGATTTTGATCTCGTTTTTGATTGTCGGGTCCGCGCAGGGCCAAATCACCCTGACGGCCGCCAACCTCGACATACCTGAGTATCACGACAAGTTGCGCCGCATCGTCAACAATCAGATTCTCAACTACAGAACTGTTGTAGATTACAAAGATTGGGAGATCCCCCCACGGGTTGAAGACGCCAAGCCTGCGGAAACCGGACGGTTTGTTGGAATCCACGGAATGAACACGTGGGTGTCGCGTGTCGTCGGAAAGAGTACGGAAGGCAAATATACCAACAATTTTGCCCACATTATTTCACCGGACGACTGCTATTATCTGGAACTCAAGTCGGCCGGTCAGAAGAATACCCTCATTAAACATGCTACGGATTGGGAGGATCCGACGACCTTTACGTCCGCGTCGCGTCTCTTTCCGGCCTGCTACCAACTGTTTCAGCCGCAGCACAAACAACTGAAACAGGTCTTGGAAGTGGCCGATGCCGAGTACGAGGGACGACCGAGCAAACGAATCACGATGCTGACGACTTATG
>JAYSXU010000738.1:0-3039 GCA_043716965.1 Fimbriiglobus sp. | reverse complement strand
AACCGATCGACACCCCAGCAGACGATGAACAGTGCCAGAAACGCAATGAAGATGCTGATGCGGTTGTAGCAGCGGACCTGGGACGAGATCATCAGGTTAAAGATCGCCCCGAAGCCGCCGATGGTGGCGAGTAGCGTGGCAAAGACCGTTAGTGCCGATAACGGCCCGATCGGCCACACGCGGCGAATCGGCATGAACGCCGCGCTCAACAAGAACAGATACCCGATCGCGCCGATCAAGCCGAACGGATCCCAATCGCACTCGGACAAGTCCTTGTACAGCGGGGCTTGATACATCGACCGCAACGCCGCCGGGTTGTACAGAGTCGTGGACCCGAAGCCGATCGGGTTGTGTCCCGCAACGGGCAAGATCACCTGCGCGATCTTCATGCCGTAAATCTCCGCTTCTTCGGAGAGCCGGGAGCGTGGGCGGCTGTTTTGCCCGTTGTGGTACTGGTAAAGAATCGTGGGGACGTGGTTCGCTAGGCCGCCGAGTAGGATCAAGGCGATCACGACCCACGCCGAGGCCGCCGCCCGCCACGTCTTGGTCACGAACCAACCGTAACACCCCGCCGGTACCAACAATGCACAACTGAAGAACGCATAGTAGGCCCCCGCCGCCGACGTGGCGAAGGCGATCACAACCGTGAACAGCGCATCGCGGTTCCAAACGGAGAGACGATACCGGCCCTCGACCTTGCGGAAGAACGGTAACCGCCCCTGGCATATCCAGAGTGTCAACATCAACGTGAGCGGCACGATGAAGTACGCCGACAGGAAGTAGTGAACCTGCCCGCGTAGGTAATGGTACGGCTGGAACGAGTAGAGAATCGCACCCACAATCGCGGCGGGCGGGGACAAGCGAAACCGCCGCAAGACGAACATCGCCCCTAACGTCGTCAAGGGATACGTGAGCAAATGGAACAGGTTGAAGACCACCACCGGGTCCGGGAAAAATCGACCGAGTCCCCAGATGATGGCAAAGTGCAGGTGGTCGATGACCGGAAAATCGTGAAGCTCTTGCGTGCCGGGCGCACCGAACCGGGGGGTGTGCCAGTGGTTCCCGCCTTCGACGGTTTCCTTCACGAACGGCAGCACCAGTAAGGCATCGTGTTCGTAGGCAAACGGGGCATGGAAGTCCGCCCGATCGACCCGCAAACCGGCGAGGAGAATTGCGACGGTCAGCCCGATTGCCAGACTGTACCAACCCACCTCGCGGAGACGGGACGTAACCGGGGTATCGACGTTGTCAGGGGCGGACATGAGACCAGCGCTGTAGGATGCCGATACCACCAGAATGCAACCCTACCACACTACACGAAGAAATGAACGATGGCACCCCCCGCTAGCGTCCCGCCGATCCGTTCCGACCTCGCCCCCGCCCTCGTAATTGGTTGCGGTTACCTAGGCCACCGCGTGGCCGCCGCATGGCGGGGTACGGGGCGACAGGTTTTCGCGCTCACCCGCAACCGTGTCGAGCCATTAACGGCAATGGGTTTCGACGCCATTCGCGGTGACGTGTTGGACCCGATCAGCCTGAAACAACTACCCCGCGTGGCGACCGTGCTGTACGCCGTCGGCCTTGACCGCAGTGCGGGCAAACCGATGCGGGACGTTTACGTGAACGGTTTGGCCAACGTGCTGCACGCGCTGCCGGGTTGCGACCGTTGGGTCAGCATCAGCAGCACCAGCGTCTACGGCCAAACGGACGGTTCGATTGTGGACGAATCCGCCAGCACAGAACCGCTCGAAGAGTCCGGTCGCATCGTCCTGGAAGCGGAAGGTGTTTTGCGTGCGAATCTCCCGCACGCCACGATCCTCCGGTTCGCCGGAATTTACGGCCCCAACCGTTTGCTGCGAAAACAGGCACTGTTAAACGGCGAACCGCTGATCGGCGATGCGGAGAAGTGGCTGAACCTGATTCACGTCCAAGACGGCGTGCAAGCCGTACAGTGTGCCGAAGCCACGCCCGCGTCGGCAGGCGGCACCTACAACATCGCCGACGATACCCCCGTCCGCCGCCGTGATTTCTACACCCACCTCGCCCGCTTGCTGAACGCACCGACCGCGAAGTTTGAACCCGGCCCAGTCACCGGCCAGGAAGCGAACCGCCGCATCAGCAATCGCAAGGCGCGGGATGAATTGCAATTCGTTCTAGGCTTTCCCAATTATGTTGAAGGGCTGAAAGCGTCGTTGAGTTAAGTGCAAGGCTTCTTGATGGTCTGGTAGATCTGGTAGGTCGTGGTCGAGGAGGCTTGGCGACGAGGCCCGACACTTGACAGAGTTTAGACAGGATCAACAGGATTTTACAGGATTCAAATCCAATTCTTTAATCCTGTAAAATCCTGTTAATCCTGTCTAAAAATCTTCACATTCGATCACTGTCGGGCCTCGCAAAGCCTCGACCGCGACCTACAAATCCCAATAAAAACGCTGCCCCAAAAAATTGCCGGACCCGTTACTTCTCGTCTGAGGTGTTCAACCGCGTTTGGATGAAATCGAGGTACTTCGGGTCTTCGTCCTCGAATAGCGATTCGCCTTCGGCAGTGAAGGCTGGCCCCATCCACTCGGCGGCGGTGTCGAGTTCGCCCATCTCGTACAGGCACTGCCCGAGACGCATCCGCAGGAACGAGTTCTCGGGGGCTTCTTCAAAGCACGTCATCGCGTCAATGAGGGCGGCCTTACCGGCTGGGAAATCGCCGCGTAAGTAATGCACGTCCCCGATTGCGCCGAGTAGCCAAAGCGTGGCGCTCCACATTTCGCGGGGATCCGGGAGCATTTCCCACGCGGCTTTGTACTGGACCAACGCTTCGTCAAAGAGATCATCGACGGCGAAGTCGTCCCCTTTGGCGCAGAGCTTTTGCACTTCGATGAAGACTTCGTCCGGTAATTCGGGCATCGCACCAACCCTCGGGAACCATCAAGAACTACCGACGGGATACAAGAAAGATTCACCACAGAGGGCACGGGGAGCCACGGAGAAAACCAAAAAAACTTCTGATAAATTTCTCCGTGGCTCTCCGTGCCCTCTGTGGTGAAT
>JAYSXU010000737.1:0-9071 GCA_043716965.1 Fimbriiglobus sp. | reverse complement strand
CCTTCATAACCAGCCCAGTTCGATTCCTGGCCTAGGGTGTACTGGTACCACAGGAGCTTCTGATGGGCAAAGGGTTGCTAGCGGTCGGGTTGGTTCTGCTGTCGCTCGCTGCTGGCTACGGGGTCCTCGAAACGATGCAATCGCATTACCCGCAGGGCGCCCCGCCTTCGGTCCGCTTGCCGGGCAATTCCGATGGCGTTCGGATCGCGTCCAGCGTTGGGGTCGTGGTTCTGTTTCGGGCTGTTGTGATTGGGCTGGTGTGGCTTGTGCGTTCGCAGCCGAGTTCGGAGCGGGGGTTGGTGGTCATCGCTTGGTTGGGGTGGACACTGTTCGGGGTGACAGTGGCTCTGACATGCTCTTTGTGGCAACTGATGTACCTGTGGGAAACACAAAGAATCCGCACATTTGTGGATTGGGCCGTCACTCGCGCCTTGGTCGCCGGGCTGATCTGGTCAGCTGTGGTTATCGTGATGTTGGCAACATGGCAACACCGCCGACTCGGTCTTAAGTGGTTGGCAACCATGCGACAACGGTGGCATTTTTAGCTCCAAGTTTTAAGCGATTGAGGCCATCAAAGCCCACCGTGTGGAAACAGATGCCGGCCTGAGAGCAGCAAAATACGCCGTCGAAGCGTAAAACCGTAGCTTGTAAACGTCACTATTGTGGTCGGTGAAATCGGGATCGAAAGATATCTACTCAAGTTAAAAATTGAAATGATCACAGGCTGTAAAATGGCGTGCAACTCTTTTTTGGACTTGAACGTAATCGGCTTGGGAGGGCGAACGATGTTTCGCGGTGTCATGTTCGTCGCCTTGGTTTCGGTGACGAACGCGTTGGCCGGTGATTGGCCTCAGTGGCGCGGTCCAAGTCGGGACGGCACGTCCACGGAGACGGGCTTGCTAGCGACGTGGCCGAAGAACGGGCCGCCGTTGCTTTGGAGTGTTGACACGCTGGGCGCGGGGTACTCTGGTCCGGCAGTGGTCGGCGAGCGAATCTTCATCATGGGGTCGGACGGCGAAACGGAATACCTCACGGCGATGGCGGTTGACTGCGGGCGGGAACTTTGGCGGGTCAAGCTGGGGCCGGAGTTCAAGAACGGCTGGGGCCACGGCCCGCGCGGAACGCCCACGGTGTTCGGAGATACAGTCGTTGCCCTCGGTGCCCAAGGGGTTCTTGTCTGCGTGGAGAAGGCAACTGGTAAAGAACTGTGGCGGACTGATCTGCGCAATGACCACGCCGGGCGACTCATGCGGGGCAACATTCTGGATTTCGACTGGGGATACTCGGAATCTCCGCTGGTTGATGACGGTCACGTCATCGTTTCGCCGGGCGGCGCGAACGGCACCTTGGCCGCCTTTGACCTCAAGACCGGCCAACTTCTGTGGCGGACGGCTATGGTCACTGATGCGGCGAGCTATTCCTCGGTAGTTGTGGCGGAAATCCACGGCACCCGGCAATATGTGCAACTGACCGGCGGGGTCGAGTACAGCACGGGCGTCCTAATGAAAGCCCCGCCCCGCGCCGTCGGAATCTCGCCGCGTGACGGCAGTTTGCTCTGGCAGGCCAAGATCCATTACACCACCGCCGGGGTCATCAACACCCCCGTCGTCCTGGGCGACGTTGTCTATGCAACCTGTGGGTACGGCGCCGGCTGCACGATTCTTCGCATCGATAAAACTGCGGCGGGTTTCCAAGCCGTGAGCACCACGACCCAAGACACCCGTAAAGTGATGGCGACCTATCACGGCGGCATCGTGCCGTTTCGGGATCGCGTCTACGGCTTTTCGGAGACTTCTGGTTGGGTGTGTCAGTCCATTCCGTCCGGCGAAAGTCGATGGGAGGAAAGACGAAAGGTCGCGGGCGGTTCGCACATCCGCGTCGGCGGGCGGTTAATAATTGTCACGACGGAAGGCAGTGTTGCCATGACCGAACCGGACAATGACGGCTGGACGCTTCACGGCGAATTCGTGCTGCCCATAGTATCGCCGTTGCGAAAGGCGAACCACCGGATTAAAGTTTGCACGCACCCCGTCGTCGCCAACGGCCGCTTGTACCTCCGCGACCAAGAACGCTTCTACTGTTACGACCTGCGAAGTGCCAAATAGGTTCAACCCGTGACCAATCTCGTTCGTCGAACTACACCTTACCGGGTTTGCAAGATCAACGACTGACAGGCCAGGGAGTTGGATGATTTCGATCATTCATCAATGGAGGAAGTCCGGATGGCGAAGCGGAAAGCAATATCACTGGAGGGTTGGTTCGGCAACTGTGGCGGTTGGAGTCCGTCTTACGACCTGGGCGAATTGCAGCGCGGGATTGAGGCGGGAATGCTCAATGAACAGGATGAGTACGGAATGACGGCAATCAGTCTGGCAGTCATGTCAGATTGGAAGGCGGGCGTGGAAGCACTCCTTCATGCCAAAGCGGACACGGAACTTCGCTACTTTCGGACGGGCGCAACGGCGCTACACATGGCATTGCAACAGCGGAACGAGTCAATCGCCTTGATGTTGGTCGCGGGTGGGGCGAACCCGGATGCGGCGAACCATTGGGGCCTGACACCACGCGCGACAGTGCCATTCACAATCGGGATTTCGACAGTCTTCGACCACGTTCCTATAAGCAAAGTGCAGTTGCTGGTCACGCGAATTCAGAATGCCGAACACCTCGCGGAGCATTTCCACCCACGGTTCAAGATTCCCGATCGTGAGGAACGAGAGACGTTGCAGATAGGCCAAGCCGTTGATCTGTACGTGTATGGTCCGACGGCCGAGACGAAGCAGGATACGGTCAAAGTTCGGATCACCGCCAGGAGCGGTCGCCGTCCGAAGGTGCAATACACGGTGACAGTGGAAACGCCGATTGAACAGACTCACCTCGCCGAGGGAACAACAGTCGTGGAGTTCAGACCGGAAAATGTGGCATCCGTGTATGTGCCCCGACCCGGTAAAAAGTAGTGCCCCGATAACGGTCAACACAAAGATCCGAGGTCGGCACTTTTTCAAGCAACTGTCACTTCAGGATGGCGACCCGTTGCGGCGGCAAATTTATGCCATCGGATTCACTCCGCTCGGACCAACACGTCGGGTACGCTGAAACTTTGGCCGTGAAGGGTAATGCGTTTGAACGGCCATTCATCGGTGGGGGTCACAGTTGTTGGCTTCGGGTCGCTGACTAGCAGGGTGTCGAGGATCGTGGCGTTGCCGACCCGGACTTGCCAAACGACGGCTTGATCGCGGGCGAACTTCTCATCCTGTCCCAACCGCCGGAGTTCTTCGGCCGGCACCCAGCCAGTTCCATAACCGGGTTGGTAGCCGCGCCATTCGTGTTCGTGTGGGGTGTCCACCAACAACCATTTCCCCGCTTCCATCGCGGTACCAATCGACTCGTCCGGTATTGTCATGCTGCGATAGACTGTACTTAATCGGCAAGCTATATCATAATCTTGTCGAAGAGGATCGGGAACAGTTTGAAAGCAAACTGTTCGTGACGCGGTGACATATTGTCCGTCACGAGTACCCGTCACTTGTAATACACAATGTTGTAAGATTGGTGCCGAGCCAAATCCCGATCGACCGTACTTTCGGACTTGACCGTCACCACAGACACTTACACTTGCGATGTCAACCCCATGCCGGTAAAGCCGGTGTGCGATTTGACCTGCGACTTCTTGTTCGGTCTCACCAAATGTCATCATCCGGGCCGTGGCTTCGACGGAATGAGCGACGATTTTTCCCAACGAAAGGTAGCGTTCCTGGTCATACCGCGTGAGCGGGCGAATCTCCGTGCGAAGTCGTTCGTTGATGAGCGGCATGTTCGGAAACGGCCGATCGGCGGCGACTTTCTTGTTCGCCACTAACTCCCCTAACAACGCCGCGCGACCGCCGGTCCAGTGCCATTCTTTGAGTTGAAACCCGAGCCGATCAATTTCTTCATCGAAGATCCGCTGGGTGTCAATGTTGCTACACACGAACCACCGCTGCCGACCATTAGTATAGATGCCCGGTCGTTCGGTATCCGAAATTAACCCCCGGATATTGATACCACCTGTCAACCAGGTGACATGGGTTGGCATGAATAATACAACGCCCTCACATTGCATCTCTTCAAGAATTTGCGCTATGAGTGCTTGCTTGTCGTCAATCCCGGCGCGCCGCCGTTGGACGGGATCGCTGTCGTCATCCGCCAGTGATAACGGCGTAAGATGCTCGCCAGCCAGAACATCGTCCGTGTTCAAGATCGGGGGATCGTCCGGATTGATACGAGTACCTCGAAATGAGTGTAGTCCGGATCAGACATTGAACCACGGAAAACACGGACCTCACGGAATAAATCAGAAAGCAAAGCTGAATTATTGATCATTTCAGACACAATCGCCCTGAACCAACAAGTTCGTCACTTTCATTTTCCGTGATTTCCGTGTTTTCCGTGGTGAACTCTTCCGACTACTTACCAGCCTTCTCAAAGTACGCTTTCGATTCTTTGACGCCGGGCTTGATTGTCAGCGCACCGGGTTTCCAATCGGCGGGGCAAACTTCGCCGTGCTTCTCGAAGTGTTGTAGAGCATCGAGGACGCGAATCGCTTCATCGACGCTTCGCCCGAGCGGCAGATCGTTGATCGTGATGTGCCGAACGATGCCGCCTTTGTCGATCAGGAACAAGCCACGAAGTGCAACGCCGCCTTCTAACAAGATGCCGTAGTCCGTGCTGATTTTCTTCGTGAGGTCGGAGACGAGCGGGTACTTCAATTCGCCCAAACCGCCCTTGGCACGTGGCATTTGAATCCAGGCCAAGTGCGAAAATTGGCTGTCGATCGAAACACCAACGACTTCGGTACCCCGGTTATGGAAGTCCGCAATCCGATCGCTGAACGCAATGATTTCGGTCGGGCAGACGAAGGTAAAGTCGAGCGGGTAGAAAAACAGCACGACGTATTTGCCACGGTAATCCGACAGGGAGACCTGCTTGAACTCTTCGTGGACAACCGCAGTCGCCGTGAACCCCGGTGCTTCCTTTTGAACGTGAACCGCCATCGTGGTGAATCCTTAAGAGTGTGAATCGTGACTGTCCCAAACAGGCAGTTCCAGGTACACCATCACTGTATGCTCACGCCGGGGCGGTTTCCAGCGAGTCTGCGGTCGATCGCTCATTCCTCTCGAAGTTTCGTTTCGGCAACGGCTTCGGCAATCGCTTGCAACAGTTCGCTGGTGTCCATCGGCTCGGCGATGGTTTGGAAGGGGTTTGCCTCAGTTGTTCCGATGGCCACGATCGGGAACAGCGGTTGCCAGCGGCGTAGCTCCGCCATCACGATTGCCGCTTCCGTTCCGTAATCCACGACGCCCGCCGTAATGCCACACCGGAAGTCGGCTAACAATCGGGCGGCATGAAAGCGGTCGTTGGCAGCAATAGCCCGGTAACCGGCAGCGTCCAACAAGATTCGGGTAAACTCCCGGTTGAGCGGATCCCGAACCACGACCAGAACCCGTTCGCCACAGCCACGAAACAGCGCACACCCTGTTAAGGGATCAACGGCTTGTAAGAACGTCCGGAGTTGCTTGAGGACCATCTGCGGTTCGTGCTTGGACAGGGACTCCATCATGGCGGTCATGACGGAGCGTGCCGCCGTCCATTCATTAGCTTGACGTGTCAGTTCTTGTTGCTTCCGCGTCTGAGTGACGTCGGAAAACAGGCCCACGATCACGTCCGTTTCGGGTGCTAACTCCCACCGGGCTTCGATCTGTAAATTGTCGCCCAACGCCGTCATGGTCTGGAGTTCACCACACCATTCACCGTTCTTTCGGGTCGCATCACAAGCTTGTGCAAACAGGGCTTGCTCAGAGTGTGGCACGAAAATCAGTAGGGATTGGCCAATCGCATCCGAGGCGGGAAACCGAAAGAGTCGTTCGGCGGCCCGATTCCAGCCTTGGATTTTGTCCCGCCGATCGAACACAACGACAGCGTCCGGGACGTGGTCCAACCAAAGTGGCATCACCGCCGATTCGGTAGCAAACACGGTGGAACTCCTGAACGGGCAGCAGGTGGGCACACGTCAAGGGCCGCTCCGAAGGTGAGATGTGACAAAACCAATCGAGAAATCCGAAATAGCGTCCGTTTCATAGCGGAACGGCTTTCAAAATGAGAACGCCTCGCAACCGATCGGTACGGTCGCGGGGCGTTGAGTACGTCGTAATATCAGCGACTCAGGTTTTCGGGTGATCGGTGTTGCTGCTGGCATGAACGGCGTCGGCTGTTATCATCGCGTTCCGCATTTGAGTCGTGAGATCACTGAGGTAACCCGGTGAGTGCGGAATCAGAATCGTGTTGGTTTTCGACGCCATGCCGACTTCCTTGAGGGTGTCGAAGTATTGGGTCATCAGGACGAGGTTCATCACATCCTGGGCGGTCGAACCGGGGACGCCCGTGCGGAAGTCTTCGACGGACGCCCGAAGTCCTTCGACGATCGCTTTGCGTTGATCCGCGATACCTTTCCCTTGTAATGCTTTACTCTGGGCCTCCGCTTCCGCCGATTTCACCCGCAATATCCGTTCCGCTTCCCCTTTCTCGGTCGCCGCGACCCGCATCCGTTGGGCGGCGTTGATTTCGTTCATCGCTTCTTTCACCTTGGCATCGGGGTCGATGTCGGTGACAAGTGCTTTCACGATGCCATAGCCGAAGTCATCCATTACTTCGGCGAGTTCGTGCTTGACGGCGTCCGCGATTTCATCCTTCTTTTCAAACAGGTCGTCGAGTTTGATACGCGGAACTCGTGCCCGAACCACGTCGAAGACGAACGAGGTGATTTGGCTTTGCGGATCGACGAGTTTGTAAAACGCCTCGTAGGCTTTTTCCGGGACGACGAAGTATTGCACCGAGACCATCATGTGAACGAAGACGTTGTCCTCGGTCTTGGTCTCGACTTTCACGTCGAGTTGTTGCACCCGCAAGTTGAGTCGTCCGGCAACCGCATCAATGAGCGGAACTTTGAAATTGAGTCCCGGTGGTGCAATGCGGACGAACTTGCCGAAGCGTTGGATCACGGCGGCAGTTTGCTGCTGGACGGTAAAAAACGTCATAAACAGAAACAAAACCACGGCACCTACCAGGACAGCCATTACGATCTCGAACGGTCCCATTTTGATCCCCTCCCCGCGTGATGGATTGGCTCACACTAATGAGCCATTCGAGAGCCAACGGTACTCATTTTTGCAGAGGATCGCAAAAGAGTAACCGAATTTGCAACTGTGGGAACAGACAGGCGGTAGGAGAACCGTTCCGTTCGTTTCATGGTTTTCAACCCCAACGGGGTTGTTCCCTTAGCCCAGGGTGAAACCCTGGGAACAGCCGCCCGTACACAGGACGTAAATTGATCCCGGTGGTAGATTCCCAGGGTAACGGACCTTCGGTCCGCAACCCTGGGCTAAGGGAACAACCCCGTTGGGGTTGAAAACCGATCTGTTCAACCTGCACACGGAATTGGACTGGTCGCGGCACGATCTCAAGCCGTTTCAACCTAATTCCCGATTCGTTGCCGGTTTCTCGCCACCCGCCGCCGTTAAACTCTCCGAATCGTAACGGTTGCTCTGATTCGCCCGTTGAGACGGTCTGGGTAAAAAATCCGAGCGAAGTTGGGATGTTCCGATTGGCAAGACCCGCCTTCACCGCTTATACACAATACCTAGGCCACCTGATTTCACACCGTTGTAGGTAACCACCTCCATGCTGCCACGCCTGTTACTCTTAGCCGGGCTGATTGGGTTGACCGGAATATCCGGGACACATGCCCAAGAAGACCTGCCCACCCCACGACCTGTCCCGACCCAGGAACCCCCCAAGAAGGAAGAACCCAAGAAACCCAAGGAGGAACCGAAGAAGCCGAAGGAAGAACCCAAGCCGAAGGACGAACCGAAAAAAGAAGACACGAAGTCCGGCACGTCCGTTGCCCCAGGTAGTAAGTTCACGCCGCCGAAGGCAGGGGCGTTGAAAAAGTACGACGATGTTGTCACGAAAGACTTCAAGACCACACCCGGCGTTTTCGCGGTCCACAAGTTCGACGAGCGGGTCTTGTTTGAGATCCCCGCCGAAAAACTCAACAAGCTCATCATGCTCCGCGCGGAGGTGGCAAAAGGCTCCGGCGGGTCCAGCTACAACGGGGCGGCCCTCGGCACGAAATTCGTTCGCTTTGAACGCAAAGAAAACAAGATCTTCGTGATCGAAGCGGGGTTCGACAAGCGCTCGGGAACGGACACCCAGGCGGCGGTTGAAGCGTCCTACGTCGAGCCGATCATTGCGAGCTTCCCTGTGGAGTGCGAAGGCAAGGACCGCTCGGCGGTGATCTCCGTTAGCCAAGTGTTCATGAACGACACCCTCGACCTCGGCGCCCGTCGTGGTGGCAGTATTGACAGTGAAAAATCGTTCCTCACCGACGTGAAATCGTTCCCGTTAAACATCGAAGTGCGTGCCCAACTCACGCTCCGAGGCGGCGGCGGCGGGTTGGTGTTCGGACCGAACGGCCCCGTTCTCGGAGGAGGTGGTAGTAGCACGCGAACAACGCTGATCCACTACAGCCTTTACCTGCTGCCGGATGAGCCGATGAAGGGTCGCTATTACGACCGCCGCGTCGGGTACTTCACCGAAGGCTACTCGGATTTTTCCAGCAAGAAAACTTGGGTCGAAGACAAGCAACTCATCGCTCGGTATCGTCTCGAAAAGAAAGACCCTAGCGCGGAACTCTCGGAACCAGTCAAACCGATCACGTTCTACCTCGCACCGGAAATCCCAGCGAAATTCCGCGACGCCATGAAGAAGGGCGTCGAGGACTGGAAACCGGCCTTTGAGAAGGCGGGCTTCAAGAACGCCATCATTTGCAAAGACCCACCGACCCGCGCCGAAGACCCGAACTGGGACGCCGAAGACGCCCGCTACAGCGTGATTCGTTGGGTGGCCGAACCCGTCGCCAACGCGATGGGGCCACACGTGAGCGATCCCCGCTCCGGCGAAGTGATTTCGTCGCACATCATCTTCTGGCACGACATCTTGAAAATTGTCCACATGTGGTACTTCGTGGAATGCTC
>JAYSXU010000736.1:0-3045 GCA_043716965.1 Fimbriiglobus sp. | reverse complement strand
GTTCGATCACGGTTCGCACGTTGACTTCGAGTTCTTCGAGGCAGACCCATTCCAGCGGGCTGTGAATGTTATGTTCGCCTGTTGAGAGATTCGGGGTGGGTAACCCTTTGGCAGTTAGCATTGCACCGTCGGTGCCGCCGCGGATGGCGCGTTGTTTGGGTTGCAGTCCGGTGCGGCGAACGGCTTCGAGGGCGTAGGGGACGGCACGGGGTTCCTTCTCCATGCCGTCGCGCATGTTGCGGTATTGCTGCGTGATCGCCACGTCAATTTTGGCTTCGGGGTACTCGGTTTCGAGCTGCTTCGCAATCACCCGCAACAGGTCGGCATAGTCGGCAAGTTTTGCGACTTCAAAGTCGCGGAGCAGAATCTGAATCGTCGTCTTCGGTACGCCGCCTTCGATGATGTACGGGTGTAAGAACCCGGCCCGCTCGTCCGTCACTTCCGGAGCCAGTACCCGCGTGGGCATCCGGTCCAGGAACATCCCGGCGATCCGCACCGCGTTGGTCATGCGGCCGTTCGCCAAGCCGGGGTGGATGTTCACGCCGGTGATCGTGACCGTGGCTTTGTCGGCGGAGAAGGTTTCGCCTTCGACCTCGGCGGTGCCGCCGCCATCGAGCGTGTACCCGACATCCGCGCCGATGTCCGCCGGTTCCAGGTGTAGTACGCCTTTGCCGATTTCTTCATCGCAGGTGAAGACCACTTTCACGGTGCCGTGCGGGATGGTTTTATCTTCGGCCAGAATCCGGGCGACTTCCATGATGACCGCAATACCCGCTTTATCATCGCCGCCGAGTAGCGCCGTCCCGTCGGTGGTGATGATCGTTTTGCCGATGAGTTCGAGCAGTTCCGGACTTTCCGAAACCCGAATGACCCGCGACGGGTCATTCGGCAACGCGATGTCACCACCGGCGTAATTGCGAATCACTTGTGGCTTCACATCGCGTCCGCTGAACTCCGGTGATGTGTCAACGTGAGAGTTCAACGCCACGACTGGCACGCCCGGCACGTTCGCCGGAATCGTCGCATGGACGATGCCAAATTCAGTGATGCGTGCATCCACGTAGCCCAATGCTAAAAGCTCGTTGCACAGCATTCGCCCGAGTACGAGTTGGCCGGGTGAGCTAGGGTAAGTCGTGGCCTTCTCGTCCGCCTGGGTGTCGATTTGGATATAGCGAAGGAAGCGTTCGAGCAGTGTTTTCATGGATGATTCCGGGCAACTGGGTTCACGATGGCTTCGGCGTTCTACGAGTTTGCGACTTTGTGGCACCGGGCTTCACCACACCAACTTGCGGGCAGATCGGTTTTAGGCTGCACACGTCACACTTCGGTTTGCGGGCGATGCAAACCGCGCGGCCGTGCAGAATGAGCCGGTGGCTGAAGTGGGTCCACTCCGGTTGCGGAATGTGCCGCATCAGGTCGCGCTCGACCTTCTCGGGGTTCATGTGTTTGCTCAGGCCAAGCCGGCGGGAAAGCCGACCGACATGAGTATCAACCGTGATCCCTGGCGTATCGAAAGCGTCACCGAGGATGACGTTTGCGGTCTTGCGACCGATCCCTGGCAAGGCCACGAGTTCATTCAGCGTACTCGGCACTTCACCGCCGTGGTGCTGAATGATCTGCGCGCACATCGCCTTGATGTTCTTGGCTTTGTTGCGGAAGAACCCCGTGGTTTTGACGTATTCTTCAATCTCGGTTTGTTCAGCATCCGCAAAATCCTGAGCCGATTTGAAGCGGGCAAACAGCGCCGGTGTTACGATGTTGACCCGCTTATCGGTACACTGTGCCGACAGAATCGTGGCGATAGCGAGTTGCAGGGGGTTGGAAAACGTGAGGGCAATGCCGCTGTCCGGGTAATGTTCCGTGAGGTCCAGCATCAGCAACGGAATCCGTTGTTTCAGCGGCGGAACTTTCGGTCGGGCAGGGGTGGTCATAGTCTTACTATTAGGCAGCGTTCGCAACTCGTCGGCAAGTCTCGTCTGCTTTCGTCAAGGCGTTGAATCCGAGTTGTCGTAGCCATGCAACGGCGATAGACGTTGGGGCAATGTCCCAGGTTGTCACCGTTGCCCAAGGCGAGAGTTGCGCGCGGAGAAATCGCAGCGATTCCACCGTGTCCGCGATGATCCACTTGGCATGTGCGAACCGCGTTGTTGTCTCGTCGATCACGATTCGTGCCAGTGCTTGCTGTGCTTCCAATGGTGTGACCCGACCGCGGCGTAAGGCTTCCTTGAAGGCACGGTCCAGGGCCGATTGCACCAGTGACATTCCGTTGTCACCCGTTGTCATGAACACACAGCTTTTGCTACGCATCGCCAATTCGACCGCGATCGTGGCATTGCGGTCATCGGTGCCGAAGAGACCGACGGACTCCGGGAGAGCTTCGACTGACGGCATTTGGGATGACGGTCGAATAATGGCACGTTGAAACGCCGTGCGTTCGGCGGCCAACTTTTCGGTCAGCGACTTTGCGAACGGGTTCCAACGGGGTCGCCGTTTTTGCGGGTTCGCTTGCAGGCGGTCGAGCCATTGGCGTAGTTCAATCTTGGCTCGTCGCGTGCAAAACGCATCGTCGATCAGCACGCATTTCACGGCTTCGCGCGCGGTGACTTCTTGTCGGTTCCAACTGCGTACCGAGAGTCGTGCCAAGCCGCCCCAACAGGGGGGGATGTTTTCATCCAAGCCGAACCAGGAATCCGGCCCCGCCACGGCGATACGGTAATCGCACGCCAACGCCAACTCCAACCCCGGCCCACGACAAGGCCCTTCAATGAGAGCCAGTGTGACGATTTCCAGTTCTGCAAGGCGGCTCAATATCCGTTGCCCAGTTGTTGCAAACAGGCTGCGATCGGCGTGCGATTGCAACCAATTCGCACTTTCAGGACAGTGACCACCACAGAAACCGGCGGGTTTTCCGCTGCGAATGACGAGAATCTCGAGTGCGGACTTCCCTCGAATCGTGTTGACAGCGTGGTCGATCTCTTGGAGCCGGGCCGGATTCAGTACGTTCACGGGCCAGCCGGGAAATTCCAGCCAGAGCGTTGCAATCCC
>JAYSXU010000735.1:0-3046 GCA_043716965.1 Fimbriiglobus sp. | reverse complement strand
CGTGGGCACCGACATTCGACTTTTGACAGGATTTACAGGATTGAACAGGATTCAAATCGAATTCTAAATCCTGTTCAATCCTGTAAATCCTGTCAAAGAGTCTGATCGACATTTCCAACCACTCATCAGTAGCACTGTCGGGCCTCGCAAAGCCTCGACCGCGACCTACAAATCACCAGAAAAATTGTCAGACCCTATTCACAGCAACAACCCGGCCACGGCGGCGTTTAGCAGTGTGGCCATGAAGCCGATGAAGAGCGCCCGCATTCCGAGGCGGGCGAGATCGGCCCGGCGGCCTTCGGCCATTGCGCCGATGCCGCCGAGTTGAATCCCGACCGACGCGAAGTTCGCAAACCCGGTCAGGGCATACGCTGCCAGCGTTCGAGAGCGGATGCTCAGGTCCGCGTACTCCGGCGACTTCGTCATCGACAGGAACGCGACGTGTTCGTTCAACACGAGCTTCACGCCGAGTAAGCTGCCGACCTTGCCGCACTCGTCGGGCTGCACGCCGATCAAGAACGCGACCGGGCGGAACACCCACCCGAGTAGGTATTCCATCGTCAGGTTGTCCGGCCACCAAGTCAGCGTGTCTTCGGTGAAACCGCTCCACATCAGGAGCGGTTTGATGCCGCCGAGTAGCGAGTTCATCAGGGCGACCAGGGCGATGAACGCGATCAACATGGCGGCGACGTTCAACGCGAGTTTCAAGCCGTCGGTCGTGCCGGCGGCAATCGCGTCGATCGGGTTGACGTGCTTTTGCTCCACAACGATGGTGGCGTTGCCGAGCGTTTCGGGCACCTCGGTTTCGGGCAGCAACAACTTCGACAAGTACAGGCTGCACGGGCACGCCATGACCACGGTGGCGAGGATCGCGGCCGCAGCGGCTTCCGGGGATGTGTAACTCGACATGTACCCGATGTACACCGCCATCATGCCGCCGGAGACGTGGGCCATGCCGCTGGCCATCATCGCAAGCAGTTCGGACTGCGTCATGCGGGCGACGAACGGCTTCACGATGAGCGGCGCTTCGGTCTGCCCCATGAACACGTTCGCGGAGACCGACAGCGTTTCGGCGCCACTGGTCCGCATCAAAAACATCATCACCCGAGAGAAGATTCTCACAATGAACTGCAACACGCCGAAGTAGTACAAGAGGCTGAACAGGGCCGACACGAAGATGATCGGCGGGAGCACCACGAACGCGAACGGGAACTTGGAGTCTTTCCCGAAGACTTTCGCCATATCGCCGGGGTTGGCGATGTTGCCGAAGACAAACTGCCCCCCCTGGCTGGAAAAACCAAGCAGATTATTCACCCCTTTCCCAACCCAGTTCAACACCCCTTGCACGTCGGTTGATTGCGTCACCGCAAATGCCAAGGCGAATTGCAACGCGATTCCGAAGCCGATGGTGCGCAGACTGACGGCCCGCAAGTTCGCCGAACACGCCGCCACCAACCCGATGAAGCAGACCACCCCACACGCGGCCTGCCCGCGTGTGCCAAGTGCTTCATGATTCAGATATGCGACGGACACGATCGTCACGATCGCCACCGCAATCAGGATTCGCCAGGAACGCGGAGTCGATGAGGAAACGGACGACGGATGAGTCATGGTGACCGCAACGTTAGGGGCGGAGAAGGGATTTGAGTAGAGCGTATGAAAACGACGCCTTCTGGCGAGTCATGATTACCCTGGTAGACAGACGCCTACCAGGGTATTCGTCGTAGAGTCTCCTGAACCCTGGGCTGAGGGAACAACCCTGAACGGGACAGGGCTTTCAACATGTGCGGAGTTTGTTATCCTTTGGTATCGCTTCCAGTTACGCCGTTCGGACGACCGCCATGATGCCCAATGCTCTCGATCCGCTCCGCCATAAAGCTCACCGTGGCGTGCCGGCGCGGGTGCGCAAGGCGAAACGCGGCCCGAAGAACAAACTGAAGCGGCGCAACGGCCAGAGCCATTCGACCCCACGCCTCCTCGACCAAGCCAAACGCAAGACGCAACGATGGTGAACGCCCGGCCCCGTCGGGGTCGCCAAACTTGAAACGGATTTCCTCTGTCATTTGTGTCACTCACCCGCTGGACCAGCCCATGTCCTCTTTGATCGTGGCGCCGACTGTTGAGCCGGGTGTCAACGTCACGCCGTTGCCGCGAACCCAATCGACGGCCAAGCCGGGGTTACGACTGGTCCCGACGGTGTGTTGCTTGTGCCAGATCGAAGATGTCGAGCCGATCGGCGTGGGGGAAGATTTTGAGTACCGCACCAGTGCGGACACGTTTCTGGCCGTTCGTTGTCGCCGTTGTGAGCTAATCTTTCTGGACCCACGCCCGGCTGATGATGAAGCGGGGCGGATCTACCCGGACCATTACCATGCCTTCGGGTTTGACGTGAACGAGTTCGGGCTGGTCCACGCCATCCGCCGCCGCCTCGAAGCGCGACGGGTGTTGAACTGGTGTTGCGGCCTTCCGGCGAACGCGCGAATTCTGGACGTCGGTTGCGGTGACGGGTTTCATCTCCAATTGTTACGGGATTTCGGTCGCCGGAGTTGGACGTTGGAGGGGGCCGATACCGACCTTCGGGCCGTGGAAGCCGCGCGCAAAAGCGGGTTGGCGGTCCACCACGGTGCGGTGGAAGCGTTAACACTCACCGGCGGTTACCACCTCATCCTGATGGTGATGACCGTGGAACACCTCGCGGACCCGGTGGGCGTGTTGAAGGCTGTTCGCAACCTCCTCGCACCCGGTGGGCGTGTCGTCATCGTAACGGACAACGCGGCGTCACCGGACTTTGCCGTTTTCGGCGGGCGGCACTGGGGCGGGTATCACTTCCCACGCCACTTCAACTTGTTCAGCCGCGTTACCCTCGCCAAACTGGCGCGGAAAGCCGACCTCGACGTGGACGGCATCGTCACCGATTTCAGTCCGGTGAACTGGGTGTATTCAATTCGCAACTGGCTCGACGATTGGGGTGCCCCGCGCTGGCTGGTCAACTGCTTCAGCCTGAAATCGGCTCCAGCACTGGCGGCGTTCACGCTCTTCGACATCC
>JAYSXU010000734.1:0-3047 GCA_043716965.1 Fimbriiglobus sp. | reverse complement strand
TGGGCGGCGGCTGGATTGAACACGCAATGTGACACTCACCGGAATACAATTTTCATCACAGAGACTCAGAGGCACAGAGAAATCTTTAAGAATTGTTTTTGGTTTTCTCCGTGCCTCTGTGCCTCTGTGGTGAATCGCTTTTTTGATTGACCTCAACCCGGAGCCGATCATGTCCGAGCCAACTGCGTTCACGCCGACCATTATCGAGTTGCACAAGCCCGCCGACATCGACAACGCCAAAGAAGCGGTCGAAATTCTGCGAACCTGGATCATTGACAAGCAACTCCGGTGCAGCATTTCCCCGTCCGTGTTCAAGGACCATTCCCAATGGGGCGTGTTCCTGGCGGACTTGGCACACCAGATCACGACGACTCTCCACGAGAACTACAAAGTCGATCCGCAAGAGACGCTCACGAAAATCGTCGTGGCCTTCCAGGGCGTTTTGATCGAACCCGATGATGAAAATCCGGGTGGATGAGTCGAAGCGAATGTTCGAGAAAATCCGGCGGAAGTTCGGGAATAATTCTCGCAACTCGGTATCTACTACACTGGCAGGTTGATCTTGACACCGATCGTGTGTCAGACCTGTTTGAACTACTTTAGACAGACAAACTTGTTGAGGACTCTCTCCATGTTACGCAAGCTGCAAGTGTTGGCGTTGGGGTTCGGCTTTGCCGTCGGCGCCATGGCCACAGTGGGTTGTGACGGCGCCAAGGACAAGCCGACAGGCCCTGACGTGAGCAACAATGATAAGATGAAAGAGGCGATGAAAAAGACTGGGAACGCCGTGAAGGACTTGGGTGAAAAGGGCAAAGAAGGCATGAAGGACGCTGCGGAGAAAGGCAAAGAAGTCGCAGGCAAAGCGGGCGACAAGATTGTCGAAGGCGCCGAAAAGGTCAAGGACGTTGCGGGCGATTTAGTCGCCAAGGCCAAGGAAACCTTCCTAAAGCCAATTCAAGAAATGCTCTCGGGTACCGTTGAACCCAAGATCAAGAAACTTGAAGAAGAAGAAAAGACAGCCGCCGGCGACGCCAAAAAAGTGGCCTCGGACAAAGTGGCCAAGGCCAAAGAACTCATGGGCAAGGTGAAAGAAAAGATCGCCGCACTAACCGCCGCATCGGGCGACAAGTGGGAAACCGTGAAAGACGAACTGACCAAGTTGACCGTTGAACTCAAGACGCACCTCGGCCTCTAAACGATCGGTAGAATTGATACCAGTCGCCGTTGGGACATCCCAGCGGCGATTTCGTTTACACCATGCCCCAGTACCGCCGCAGTCCCCACTCTGCACCCAGCAACACGACGAACACGACTAGCCAGCCGGGTAAAAATCCGCGTGAGCTGTCGCGCCGCCAATCCGGGTAGTAACGCGGCTTCGGTTTCGCCACTTCGAGCGGTTGGGATTTCAGTTCGGTCAGAAACCGTGGCAAATCTTCGAGCCGATAAAACTGCCCGCCACCCGCTGCGGCGATGCGTTGCAGCACGTCGGGCTTCGCGGCCTTCACCAGCAGTTCATCCGACGCCGTGGGGTACGCAAAAAACCGGGCCGACACTTCACCGTTGACTTCGCCACCCTTGGAATCTTTACCGCTGCCGACGACTTTGACAGTATGTTCACCCGGAACAGTCGGTTCGTAAGGCACTTTGAAATTGCCGTCCGTGTCCGGGAAGTATTGCCGCGTCGGGGCGGTCGCTTCGTTCTCACCGGGGGCCAAAACTTTCACGACGAACTTTGGTTCGAGAGCTGCCGCGCCGCCGGGTTGCCGCACGCCGATGCGAATCGTCTCCCGTCCGCCCACCGGCAACCGAGGCAGTTCTGGCTTGGCGAACACCTTCCCGTCGTCCTCTTCTTGGTGCGCACACCACCGCACCATTTGCCGCCAAAACCGGGCATGAAGTTGAATGCCGTCGTTGGTTTTCGGTTGGCCGAGCGATTTCCAAATGTACGTGTCTTGGGCCGCGAAGACGAGCACCCGGCCACGACTTCCGGCACCAATTTGATGACCCACGAGCAATGGGGCCAGTCGGCTTTCGTCCTGGAATTTGGCCGGGAGTGGTTCGTTGTTGGTCGAATCGGACGCCACGGCGAACACCGTCGCGGCGCCTTTGGCGGTGCCCATTTTGTTCAACCCGGTGAACCGCGTGCGACTCCCAACATCGTTGAGTTTGGCCCAGAAATCGAGCGATTCTTTCGGCGTGTTGCCGATGCGGTTTAAGTAGTGGCCCTTTTGTTGTTCGGTCGGCAAGTACTGATAGCGGGCGCGGTCACTGCTGAAAACCGTGTCCAGCACGGGCGGCGATTTATCCAAGTCGATCGGCAGAATATCGGTGATGTCCTTCGTGCCACGCCACCCGGTCGCGTCGGGGAAACCCGGTGTGCCGAGGAACGTCGCATGACCGCCGGTCATCAGCAGCCCGACGCCTTTGTTCAACACTTGATCCGCAATCTTTCGCGGTAACGCCGGGTCGATACTCGTGAGTTGCTTACTGGTGACGTTGCCCAAAATAATCACGTCGTATGCGTTGCTCTCGAAGTCCAACCCTTCGCGTTCTTCAGGTCGTGTTGGTTCATCGGTTTGGCGAATCACACTGAAAAGGGAGATGCGCGGATCGGCGGCGAGTGCGCGGCGAATGGCCGCTTGCTCCACCGTGAGCCGGTTGATGAGCAGCACCCGCATCCCTTCTTTGGTGACCGTTAAGTAGGTTTCGATCACGTTGTTCGACGGCGCCACGTCACCGGGCACCGCACTGAGGGGAACTTCAATCCGCACCTTGATTTCACCCGGTCGGTCGGGGGCTTTCAGCTTCAATTCGGCTTCGTTAT
Source organism: Fimbriiglobus sp. (assembly GCA_043716965.1). Taxonomy (GTDB): domain Bacteria; phylum Planctomycetota; class Planctomycetia; order Gemmatales; family Gemmataceae; genus Fimbriiglobus. Next base: position 223 of record JAYSXU010000734.1, on the reverse strand, counting down.
CCGTGTCTTTGGTCAGTGTTGCGGTTTCAGTCGTGACATCCTTGTACCCACTGCCGTCGTCGATTTGCACCTTCAACGGCACCGTCGCGCCGACGAAACCGAAAGCGTTGATAAGCACCTTCAGCGTGAAGTCGGTCTTGATGAACACCGACCCGTCGGGGTTTCCTGTAGTAACGTTCACGCTTGTTAGTGCCACGTCCTTCGTTCCGGAATCGGTCGTCGG
>JAYSXU010000733.1:0-3050 GCA_043716965.1 Fimbriiglobus sp. | reverse complement strand
CAGGTCACTGCACTGGCTTTTTCGCCAGCGAACTGGCTCGCCGTCGCCAGTGGCGAGGCCAGCAAATCCGGAACGATTCAACTTTACGACCTTAGTGCGAAGCCGCTTCCTGACAAAGCCACGGCGACGATCCCGGCGCACAAAGACCTCATTTACACCATCGCGTTTAGTCCGGACGGCAAGACGCTAGCATCGGGTAGTTACGACCGGGTGATTAAGTTGTGGGCGTTCCCGAGTCCCGCGAACAACTCGCCGGTTCAGACGCTCACGGACCACAGCGATGCGGTCTATTCGCTGGCATTTCACCCGAACGGAAAGCTGCTGGCCTCGGGTGCCGCCGACCGCGCCGTCAAGATCTGGGACGTGGCAACCGGCCAACGGCTTCACACCCTGAGCGATTCGACCGATTGGGTGTACGCCGTGGCGTGGAGTCCGAACGGGAACCAACTCGCGGCAGGTGGGGTAGATCGCAGCTTGCGGGTCTGGGACGCCAACACGGAAGGCGGCAAACTGGTGTCGTCGGTGTTTGCCCATGAAAAGCCGGTGACACGAATCTTGTTCGGACCGAAAGGGGAATCAGTATTCACAATCGGTGAGGACCGGATCATCAAAGCGTGGAATGCGAAGACGTTGACGGAATCCCTCGTGTTCCCAGCCCAACCCGAGGCGGTCCTTTCGGCAGCCATGCACCCTGACGGGCTACAACTCGCCATCGGGCGTTTCGACGGCGTTGTGCAACTGCTTGACGCCAAGACGGCAAAACTCACCGCATCGCCACTTCCGGTTAAGCCGAAACCCGCAACACTTACGACTGTCACGCCCGATTCCGTGGTGCGAGGACAGAAAACTCGAGTGACGCTGAACGGATCCAATTTCAAATCTGGTAGCACGATCAAGTGTGCTGTGCCGGGTGTTAGCTTTCAAGTTGTCGAAGCAACCAGCGCAAACCCTACTCAACTCACGGTTGATGTGACGACAACCAGCAGCGCGGTTCCGGGTCCGGTTTCGTTCACCGTTGTCAGTGATGCCGGTGAGTCGAATGCTTTGCGGTTGTGGTTGGATCGCTTCCCGATGGTCCGCGAAGTCGGGCTAACCGACTCCGCGCGGGACGGGATGATGGTGACGTTGCCGACCACCGTTGCGGGGGTACTGGACCGCAATGGCGACGTGGATTTTTTTCGCTTCCAGGCGATCGCCGGTCAGCAAATCGGCGTGCAAATTCACGCCACGCTCGACCGCGCCAAATTCGACCCGGTCGTGACCCTAACTGACACCACTGGTCAAGTGTTGGCAACCGGCAACGGCGGTCTGCTGGGTTACACCTACGGTACGCCAGGGATGTATGCGATCTCAGTCCACGACCGCGAATTCCGTGGCGGAGCGGATTACGGGTATCGACTGCATGTTGGCCCGATCCCGGTGATGACTGGCGTCTTCCCGTTGGGTGTCACACGCGGTCAGGAAACTTCCGTGCAAGTCACGGGGGTCAATCTGGGGGCGATGGCAACGGCTCCGATCCTGGTGAAGCCTGCCGTGGATGCGGTGATCGGTAGCAAAATGTCGCTGAACATTTCGCGCACGGGTACTGACCCGATCGGCGGATCGGAAGTCACGATTGGGGAATTTCCCGCCACGCGAATGCCTGTGAATGGAACCGCAACCGTCACAAGTATCCCGTCCACTGTCGATGGCATCCTCACGCAAGCCAATCATTTCCACACGGTGCGGTTCACGGCGAAGAAAGGGCAACGGCTCATCATTGAGACCGACGCGAGCCGACTGGGATCACCCGTTGATCCGTTTCTGGAAATCCTGAATACGCAGGGCAACCCGGTTCCGCGTGCGATGCTTCGCTGTACGGCCAAGACGTACACCACGTTCCGAGACAACGATTCGGCGGCGTCCGGGATTCGACTGGAGACGTGGAACGAGTTGGCCATCGACGATTTCTTGTTCGTTGGCGGGGAGTTGATGCGGATCAAAGACCTACCAAAAGGCCCCGACGACGATTGTCAGTTCTATGCGATCGAAGGGAAACGAGTTGGCTACGCCGACACGACCCCGACGCATCATGCAAACGGCTGCGTTGCGTACAAAGTCGAACAACACCCACCCGGCACGACGTTTCTCTCAAACGGAATGCCGCTGTTCCCGCTCGTGTACCAGAACGATGACGGCGGCCCTGGGTACGGGAAGGATTCACGGATCGTGTTCAATCCGCCTTCGGATGGCGAATACCAAGTCCGCATCCGTGATGCCAGCGGCGCGAGTGGGCCGACCCATGCGTACCGACTGACCGTGCGGCCACCGAAGCCCGATTACACGATCAGCATTTCGCCCAGCAGTCCGAAGGTTTGGAAGAACGGCGCGATTCCGCTGAGCGTCACGGCCAAACGACTGGACGGGTTTGACGGCCCGATTGCGATTCAGTTCGACGGCTTGCCATCACCCCTAACCGCACCCGCCACCATCATCGAAGCGGGGCAACTGACGGCAACCGTCACACTCGCCGCAGGTGATGCGGTGATTGCAAAGGAAGCGTCGAAATGGAAAGTCACAGCCCAAGCCCAGATTGATAGCAAAGTCGTGATCCGTGAAGCAATTGGTGGCCCGATCACCGTTGGGAATGATGCTGAACTCGGGACGACGACGAACATCCGCGAACTGGTGATCCGACCCGGTGACGAATCCCGGATGCTGGTCAAAATTGATCGTCGCAACGACTTCAAAGGGCGGGTTCCGATCGAAGTGCGCGGACTCCCGCACGGCGTGCGCGTGCAAAACATCGGCTTAAGCGGGATTCTGATCACACCTGATCGCACCGAACGCGAAGTCGTGATTTACGCCGAAGCCTGGGTGAAGCCAACTGAAGTCCCGTTCGTCGTGCTATCCAAAAGCGAACGCAAAGGGACCGAATTCGCGGCCCCGTCGGTGCTGCTGAAAGTCCAGAAGTAATCTGACGATCCGGCGAACCGGCTGCGTTAGCTGCCGGGTGGCCTCCCGGTGCCAGTCGGTTGGTTTTAGACAATAACACCACGGTCGGATGCTGG
>JAYSXU010000732.1:0-3056 GCA_043716965.1 Fimbriiglobus sp. | reverse complement strand
ATTTCTCGGTGTCTCTGTGCCTCTGTGGTAAAATTGCCGTTCCGAGGCCCTGAGAATTTGGTTTCGCCCATCGCAGATGAATATCACAATTGGTGTCGCTTGAAGAATGCCCAAATCTGCTCGTTCGCCTGGACCGTGTTCACCGAAACGCCGCCGATGCGTGCGGTCAGTTGCCCCCGCCCGCCGGGCCAGTGGTGGCCGTGGCCTTCTAAGAACAGGCTGCGGAATTCGGTCCCGGCGTCGGACTGGTATCGTTCTTCTCGGACGCCCTGTTCGTCGGCCACCACCACCGATTGTGAGTGACAGCCGATTGACACGGCCCACTTCTCCAGCGTTTCCCGCACACTCGGGCGACGGACCAGTTTGCCGCCCCAAGGTGATCGGACACTGCCGCCGAGTAAGGGAATGAGCGGGTCGGCGGTACCCACAATGTACAACGTCGGGACGGGTCGAACCGGCTTCGGGTCGCCGACCCAGCAATACCCGGCAACGGGGGCGATCGCAGTGAGCAACTCAGCCCGCTCGGCGGCAAAACGAAAGGTCATTCCCGCCCCGTTCGAGAAGCCAGTCAGGTAAACCCGACGCGGATCGCCGATGCCACGCTGAATTAAGTCCTGAATCACCGCCGTGAGAAAATCGACGTCGGCGGCATCGGTGTGAAGCGCTTGCCCCAACTCCGTGCTGCCGTCGTTCCAGCGGGACGGGTTCGTGAGGAATTTCGGCGCGTTCGACGGGTTCGGGGGAATGCCATCTGGTAGGACCAGCACGAACCGTTCCCGCAGTGCTAGTGTGGACCAGCCGGTTTCCACGTCCGCCCACTCTGCCGTTCCCCCGGTTCCGTGTAGGAAAATTACGACGGGAAAGCGGAAATTCGCGCGCAAGTCCGGAGCGTCTGGGCGTGACAATAGATACCGGCGTTCTGGGCCGTGACCGGCCAGGGTGATCGTTTCCACACCCTTAGTGAACGGATGCGTTGGTCCGATGGCAACGACATTCGGCACGAGTCGAATCGCGCCAACAGCTTGTTCAGTTGCAGTGTTGTTGACGTTAGCGGTAAACTAGTGCAAGTGAAATCGAGTAGGAGGCCGTCTCATGTTGTGTTCTCTGCGGTGGGCGTTACCCTTAGTCATGCTGATTGCGTCGATGGCTGTGGCTCAGCCCCCGGTGCCACCGCCTGTCCCGCCGTTCACGCCACCGGCTCAAAACGTCAGTCCACTTCCGCCAGCCTTGCCAACTGCCGCACCGCAAGTGATCCCCACGCCGCCGCCTGTTGCTGCGCCCAACGCGATGGAAATGTCGAAACCCTTTGCCCCACCCAACAGGGTCGGCAACCGCAGTCTGACCGACTGGTTGGCTGATTACAAAAGTTCCGACCCGACGGTGCGGGAACAAGCGATCCGTGTGGTTCCGATGTTCGGCATTCCGGCGGCGCGAAGTCAGGCGATCAAACCGCTGATCGGGATGTTCGACGACCCGGATCCTGGGGTTCGCATTAACGCGATTCTCGTCACGGCCTCGATCGGGTTTGATAAACTCGAAGACGCAAAAGCCGCTTCGGACAAGCTCACCAGCGTGCTGGGGAAAACGTTGCCCGGTAGCGTGATTCGCCTTCACGCCACTCGTGCGCTGGCCGGCATCGGGCAGGAAGCCCACGGCGCCATCAACGCCGTCGTCGTGGTCGCGGAGGATCCTTCCTGGGAGATTCGCGCCGCCGCTGCCACCACATTAGGGCGCATCGCCGGCATCGCGTTTGAAGACAAAGCGATTCAGACGACAGCCAGCCCGAACTTAATCCCGATCGTCAAGCGCCCGCCCAGCAAGGCCGCGATGGACAAGCTGAACTTCCAACTCATCCGCGATAAAAGTGCGACGGTTCGCATGGAGGCGTGTCACTCCTTGGTTCTTCTGGGTCCGCCGTACTCCGCCGACCCCAACGGCTACCCGGCACTCGCCAAGCCATATATTGATGTGATTTCGGCCAGGGTGAAAGGCTTGGAGACCGACCCGACTGTGAAAGTTTGGTTGATGCTTCTGCACATCATGTACGACGATCGGGTGTTTGATGCTACGCTGAAGTCAATGGGTGGCCTAGTGAGTGCGACCGACCCGCAACTTCAAGTCCAGGCGTTGAACGCCCTGGCCGTGCTCGGCGCGAAGGCAAAGCCGGTGATGAACCCGATCCTGATCGCAATGTTTCATGACGAACCGATGGTCGCCGCTGCCGCGATCACCACCGTGATGAGCATGGGCGACGAAGCCCGCGCCGCGCAGCCTGATCTCGAACGACTCATACTCACCACCAAAAACGCGGACCTGAAGAAGTTCGCCGAAAACGCCGTCTCTGCCCTGAAAAACGACCGCCGCCCCGCCGCCCCCGCACCCGCTGCCCTGCCCGCAAAGAAGCCCTAGCCGCGACCGCCCGCCGGAACTTCGGCCCGTCTACATTTTGTCCGCGATGAGGTTATCGACGGCGTTCCATTTGCCTTCCATGTGCGTGTCGATTTGGGGCGGGCGAACGGCCAGCGTCTCGAAACTGCCCGTGTCCGTCCAGCAAATGCTGATCTGATTCGGTTCCACAAACCAGTACCCTCGGCCCGTTGGTGCGTGGAGGGGCTGTTTGAGGTTTGCAGGCATCTGTCGGGTGTATCCGACGTGCCCGGATTTATCGAAGTAGTAATAGTAGGTCGCGCCACGCAACTGAACATTCCACCAACCGAGCATGGCAGAATCAGCGGGGATTTTTGTATCATCCCGGCCAAAGTGGATCAACGTGACGAGCGGGTGGTCCGTCGTTGCGGACCCCTTCCAATTGCCTTTTAGCGTCGGGTGGTTCGGGTGGTTGGCCCAAGTGTGCATCGAAATCTGGCCGTTCTCCACGTACACGACGCTGTGGTGGTGCGAGTTTCCTTCGGAATAGATGATGACGTCACCCTTCTTCATCACCTTAGACTTGATGATGTTTTCCGCCGCGCTAGCTGGGAGCATCTTGGCAAGTGTCTTTCCGTCCGGAAGACCCCGGAGGCTGTTGAAGAGCGTCGGCACGCCGGTGGTTTCGA
>JAYSXU010000731.1:0-3056 GCA_043716965.1 Fimbriiglobus sp. | reverse complement strand
AATTGGCCTTGTTGGAAGTTGCGGGTCGGGAGCGCGTTCATCCGGTTGAAGGTGAGCAGATTCGCCACGGTGCCGAGTTCGCGGTACTTGGCGGTAGCTGGACCGAAGGAGCGTTTTGATAAATCGCGTGCCGCTACCACAACTGCCGTCGGGTCTGCGAGCGGCGTGCGTGCCGTACCCCGAACGCCGATTGCTTTGACCAACTTCGACCCGAGGACCGCACCCAAGCCGCCACGACCTGCGTGGCGACTATCAAAACTGAGCGTGGCAAACCGCACCAGCTTTTCACCCGCCGGACCAATGACGGCGAACGTGTAGGAACTACCGAAATGTTCTTCCAACATGACGTTTGCGGCTGATGTCGTTAACCCCCAGATGTCATCGGCTTGAGCGAGTGACACACCGTTGTCATCAATCAAAATCACCGAAGGGTGTTCACATCGACCCACGATGACGATAGCGTCATAGCCGGTTTGCTTGCCGTGGATGGCGAAGTGGGACGACGACAGGGCGTCGTTAAACCGCTGCGTCAGCGGGGATTTTGCGACCACGGTGAACTTGGCCGAAGTCGTGAGCGGGGTGCCGACCAACGGGCTGAACGCGAAAATGAGCGGCGACTCTGGCGCCAGCGGATCGACACCCACCGGGCATTCCCTGTGCAACAGATACGCACCCAACCCGACGCCGCCGATAAACTGCCGCAACACGCCTTCGCTCAACGGTACCGCTTCCGCATGTCCGGTTGGTAACGTGATCCGCAAGTATCGTCCGTGGTAACCAAACATGAACATCCCGCGTTGAACTGGTTGTGTCCTGTCATCGTATGCGGTAGAACCATCAGCTTCTGCAAATGCCCAGAGGTTCGCCCATGTCGCAGCGGTATCGAATCGGGATTGTCGGTTTCGGGATGGCCGGGGGACTGTCGTCGTATTTGCTCGCCAAAGATGGCCACGAAGTCACGTTGCTGGAACAGTCTCCGGTCGTCGGTCCGGCAGGCGCAGGCGTGTTGCTCCAGATGTCCGGGCAAGCGATCCTGCGCCACTTGGGTGTGTTGGACCAAGTGTTAAAACGGGCGGCGTTGCTAGAATGCCTGGACGCCCGGCACGTCATGGGCGGGCAGCTCATCAAGACGAGTTATTGTGACTTTGAAGCGGACTGTCATGCGTATGGCGTGCATCGCGGCGTGTTGTTTGAAGCGATTCATGACCTCGTGAACACACAGCCGGTTGCGTTGGAACTGGGGTGTACCATCGTTCGGCGTGTCGTGGAATCGGACGGTGTGTATCTGGTGGATAGCCACTTTAAAAAGCACGGCCCGTTCGACTTCGTTTTGGTCGGCGATGGCGCGCGGTCTCGTTTGCGCAAAGCGTGTGGGTTCGTCGCAAGCGTGACGGCCTACGACCACGGGACGTTGTGGTTGATCGCCCCTGGCTCGCCGGTGCCGAACAAGTTGCTTCAAGTCGTGCGCGGCAATCACAAGCTGTTCGGGTTGCTGCCGCTGGGGGACGGCCTTAGCACGCTTTACTGGGGGTTACCGGTTCGCGACTTTGCCAAGCTGCGGGCACGCGGACTCCCGGCGTTGAAGGCGGAGATCCTCACGTTCGCGCCGGAATCGGCGGAAATCATGGACTTTCTGCACGACTTCGATCAACTGCTACTCACGAGTTACCAACACGTCTGGATGCCACGCTGGTTCGATCGCCACATGCTTTTCCTGGGCGATGCGGCCCATGCGATGAGTCCGCACATGGGGCAAGGCATCAACTTGGCGATGGTCGATGCGTGGCGATTCGCCGAGTGTCTGCGTGCCGCGCCCGACCCACACACCGCGTTCCACACCTTCTACGAACGCCAACGTGCCTACATCCGCTACTACGCAACCATGACGTACATGCTCTCGCCGTTCTTCCAAGCGGACTGGTCGATCCTGGGTTGGGGGCGTGACATCGCACTGCCACAGATGCCACGAATCCCGTGGGTGAAGCGACAAATGTTGATGACGGTCGCCGGCATGAAAGGTGGCTTTTTGAAGGGTCGCATTGAGTTGTAAGCGATCACCCACCGGCGTCAGCGGACAGCAGTAAGAGTCGCGTACCGGCGGGTAATTCTTCGGCCAAGCTCGTCACGAACCGTTCGCCGTTGACCGACAAGAGGTAGTGAGGGATCAATTCCCCGTCAGCGTTGACCAACTCCGGGAGTCCGTGACAGTGCTGTGTCACTCGTACTAAAACTTCCGCCACGGTTCCCGGCACAACCCGCAAGTCTGCCACACCAGCACGGTGGCGCGGGACGCCATAAAATTCAACGGTCACGAACAACATGCCTGTATAGTAACCCCGAATCGGTTCCTTGGCTTGGAGAGTGGGATGCCCGCAATTTTACTCGTGATCGGCGATGCCGCCGAAGTGCTGGATACGTTTTACCCGTTGTTCCGCCTGCAAGAGGAAGGCTACACCGTTCACGTCGCCGGTCCTGCCGCACGGGTGTATCACTTGGTGCAACACGATCGCCACCCGGATTGGGACATCACGATCGAATCCCCCGGCTACAAGCTGAAAGCGGATGTGGCGTTTCAAACCGTGAACCCGGACGACTACGTCGGCTTGGTGCTATCCGGCGGTCGCGCACCGGAATACCTGCGATATGATGAGGACTTGTTGCGAATCACCCAGGCGTTCTTCACCCACAAAAAACCAGTCGCGTCCGTCTGCCACGGCATCGAAATCCTCGCCGCCGCCAACGTCCTAAAAGGCGTGACCGCCACGACGATCGCCAAGTGCAAACTGGATGTCGAATCGTTCGGAGGTCGTTACGTCGATGCCGAAGTGTGCGTCAGCGGCAACCTCGTGACCGCCCGCACTTGGCACGACAACCCCGCGTGGATGCGCGAGTTTGTGAAGCTGTTAAAGCAAATGATGTGAAAAAACCGCACCAGTTTACGCGACGCAATCGAACTTGTGAATGAGACGGCGGCTGTTGATGTCGAGTGCTTCAAGGATTTGCAGGACGGGTTCGGTTGGGATTTCGTTGCGATCGGCCCAGGCAATCACGCCGAG
>JAYSXU010000074.1:0-2110 GCA_043716965.1 Fimbriiglobus sp. | reverse complement strand
GCGATTGTTTCAGGCACGAGCGTCACTTGCGATCCTCCGGCTTCGGTGTTGCACGGGCAGCAAGTTGGTATTCCGTTTCGGCACCCCGGCGTAGTTCCAGTTTCAACGCGGCCACTCGGAACGCCTTCCAATACTCCGCTGCACCGGGACCGTATTTCGCTTCCGCCCAGGCAACTAACTTCGATAGCCCAAGTTCAACAGGCAGCGGATCGTATGACGCCCGGAGCCGATCGTTCAATGCGTGCGCCGCCGCGTTCAACCGATCCGGCGTGTGACGGAACAGTTCATCGGCCACGTCCGCAACCGTCACAGGGCCTAGGGTCGGGCGAACAATCTCTGCCGACGGCAGGTGCTGTTCGACGGCGGAAACGATGGTCGATTCCAAGGCCTGCTGCTCCACTTCTTCGGCTTCGCGCTCAAGTGCTACGTGCAAGTCATGCAACGCCGCTTCGAGTTGCGGCTCCCGGCTGGCGTACTCCCAAATCCGTTCGAGTTCGGCGACGTCGAACGCATCGAACGCATCCAGGTATTCCGCCGTCCAGCGATCCAGTTCACGCTTGGTCACGATTGGCCCTCCTGATTGGTGGGGTCTAAAAGTGCCTTCAAGGCCATTCTGGCGCGCAGTAGCCGCACACGAATTGTCGATTCCAGAACGCCCGTCCGTCGGCTGATTTCATGTGTGCCCAATTCGTCGAGGTAATGCCACGTCAACGACTGACGATGTTGTGGGTTCATCCTGGCAAGCGCGGCCTTTAGCCGCTCGCATTCCTCTTTCCGGATTAGGCCATCCCCTGGCGACTGATGCGGTGAAAGAATACCGGTTGCCCACTGGTTTTCGCCGCCCGTCGCCTGATCTTTTCGTCGGCGAGTGGCCCGCTTCAGTACCACGTTAGCAATGAATCCGGACAGCCATGCGGTGACAGATTTCTTGAGTGCGGGATCGAAGCTCGCGGACTTTCCCAACGCAATTTGGATGACTTCATTGACGACGTCTTCCGCATCTTGTGAAAGCTGCGTCCGGATAGTTGTCCCACAGAATTTCCGTAAATAGCTCGTGGCAATCCGAACCAAGTCGTTCCACACCTTCGGGTCTGTCAACGCAATCCGGACCGGGTCGGGGTCGGCGGTCGAGGGCGGGGAATCGTGAATCTGAGGCATGGTCACTCCTGTCGAACAGATTCTACGAACTACCTTGAATTGCCAGCTCCGGCCGATTCGTTACACGAATTCCCCCAGCTTTCACGAAATCGTGAACCCAGTCTTAGTTGCCAGAGTGTCCGTGAGGTAGCAGAAGTGCGACGCTAAAAATTGAATTATGATCAGATTTTCAGGTGCGGTGGGCGGTAATGGCGTCATTTTGTGGCTGATGCAAACTTATGCTCGTGTTTCGTCGATGCGGATCCCGTATTGCTCGATCTTCCGGTACAAGGAACTGAGTCCAATGTCGAGCTTTTTCGCTACTTCTCGCTTATCCGTGTGGGTGCGGAGTAGGCGTTCGATGTGGAGTTTCTCGAAGCGTTTCACGGCTTCGTCGAGGTCGTCGATTCCGAACGGGTCTGCTGGTTGTGGCGCAATGTCCGGTGGTAAGTCTTCTGCCGTGACCAAGGGACCGTCGCCCAGAATGATGGCCCGTTGCAAGGCATTGTCCAACTCGCGGACGTTCCCCTTCCAGGGGTGGGTCAGCAGCAGTTGCATGGCTTCGTGGGTCACGCCGGTGAACTTTTTGCCCATCGTCCGGGCGTGTTTGGCGAGCAGAAAATCCACGAGTTCCGGGATGTCCTCACGGCGGCTTCGCAGTGCGGGCAGTGTAATCGAGAACACATTCAGGCGGTAAAAAAGGTCTTCCCGGAAGCGTCCCGTGGACGCTTCCTTCTGTAAGTCTTTGTTCGTGGCAGCGAGAATCCGTGCCTCGACTTTGACCGGCTCATCGGCACCCACCGGGAAGATTTCCTTTTGTTCGATCGCCCGCAAAAGTTTGGCTTGGGTACTCAGTGGAAGTTCGCCGACTTCATCGAGAAAAACCGTCCCCCGACCCGCATGAACGAACAGCCCGTCGGTATCCCGGTCCGCCCCGGTGAACGACCCTTTGCGGTGGCCGAACAGTTGATTT
>JAYSXU010000730.1:0-9127 GCA_043716965.1 Fimbriiglobus sp. | reverse complement strand
CGAATGCGTTCGGCAAGCCGCAACTGGCGGAAACACACGCCGCATCCGGATTACATTTCAACGTGAGCCACACCGACGGCATTGCACTGATCGCAGTTGCGGCTGTGCCCATCGGCGTGGATGTCGAACGGCTCCGAGACGTTCCCGCCGCTGATGGTTTGATCCAGCGTTACTTCCACGAAGTCGAACAACGCCAATTTCACGCACTCGCAACAAGCCTGCGTACTGGTGCGTTTTTGAAAGGCTGGGTTTGCAAAGAAGCGGTGCTGAAAGGGATCGGCTGCGGGGTGCGGGACTTGGATCGCTGCATCGTAGATTTGCATCCGGAATTGCCAGCAACCATTGTGGGGCCTACAGAAACGGCAACAAACTGGAGTCTAGTGAGTTGGGCACCTGTTGTGGGTGTGTTGGCAGCAGTTGCAGTTGGGAAGCAGAAAAGCCCATGAACGATCGTTCATGGGCTTTCGGGGTTCATGGGCTTTCATCACTTCAACACTAATTATTCACGGGTGCGGGCACTTCCAGTGGTGCGGTTTGCAGGTATTTGTTGTAGGCCCGGTTGATCGTATCGGGTGTGATGTCGAGGCGGATTTGGTAGCCGATGCGGGGGAAGAAGTCGCGGGCTTTGACCACCTTCACGCCGTTTTCGAGGGCCACTTTCTTGGCGTCACGCAGGTTCTGGTCGATTGCGGATTTCAAAGCGGCTAAGGCATCAGCGTTTGAACTGCTTGGGTAATAGCCTTCGATCGCGTAAGTCGTGAGGCTGGTAATTTTGCCCTGCCACGCTTTCTTTTCGATGTCGTACACGGCGTCCACGATGATTCCCATGCGGGTGAGGTCGCGGACGACCATCTTGATGTCGTCGGTTCCGTCGGCGTCTACGTCAAACACTCCGAACAAGGCGACATGGTCGGCTGCACCTTTTCGCCACGCTGCGTTGTACAGCACGTCGCCGTTCAGAATCCGCTCGCGGATCGGGTCGTTTTCTGCGGTGATGCGGGCTTGGGAAAGGTTCGGCCCGAGAACGCTAATCACTTCGAGCATACCCTTGGTCTTGATCGAAAACTCTTTCTCACCCGTTGCTAACGTGCGCTCAATTTTGCGGGAGTCGATGCCCCGTTCCGGGGTGTCCGAGGGTTGAACTGTGAACGTCAAACCGGGCCGGACCTTGTCCGCATCGCCCAGGTCGATGTACACAATGTTATCGGTTCGTTTCGTGATTTTGCCGTGGCTCTTTTCATAGGCAAACTGGTCTTCTCGGGCGTTGAGTTTATCTTCCGCCTTGCCCACCCGTGTGTTTAATCCTTGGATCTGTTGCTGTTGTTGCGCGATTGCGATGTTCGCGGCTTCCACGGCGTCCGTCTTGTCGCGCGTGTCTTTGTTGTAGGTGTCAGTCGCTTTCTCGAACTTCTTGATTTCGCTGGCAACCTGTTGCTTCACTTCTTCGACTTTGGCCGTCGTTTGGGCGGGGAAGGTTTGGGCAACCGTCCGGAGTGTTTGAACGGCGTCGGCGTATTCCTTACTCAATTTCTGGTAGTTTTCCGCCGCGAGTGCCGAATTCTTTTCCGCCGTGGTCTGCTTTTGGCTTGCGAGGAGTTGCTTGGCGTAGGCGTTGACGACCACCGCGAACAGGCCCTTTTCAGGGCGGTTTTCAAGGTTTTGGCCATCAGCCCACGGCCAGTTCAACACTTCGCTTTCTTTCACTTCAAACTTCGAGCCGGGCATGGCGCGACTTTCCGCCGCGACGAGACCCTGCAACCGACCCCGCAACTCGCCGGTGAACTTCTTGTACTCTTCGTAGACTTCTGGTTTCTTCGACGTGTTCTTCAACGAATCGAAATCGTCCTGGCTGTCCATGCCGAGTGCAACGCGGTACATCAAGACTTTGTCTTTCTCAGCTCGCAACAATCCCTCCGCAGTGCCTTTTTCATCGGTGGACGTTTTCACGGTTGCCTTCATGGCCGCCTTCTCGTCGTAAGCCAAATACAACATGACCCCGAGAATGAGGGTCAGGAGTACGAAGACCGATAATGCAATCACAAGCGGAGTTTTCGTCTCGCCTTGTTGTTTGGCCATGACCGCGAACCTCACCGTAGGTGCTGTGAAATATCTGAAGCGGAGTCAGATTACAGTCGAGTGTAAATGGGCTGAGTAAGCTGTCAACTCAAAAGGCACCAGTTCCCGCACTGTCTCAGAAGACTGCACGGGTTGTGACGCGCCTAGCGCTTATCGTGATACTCCCCGAATCTGAATCCCTATTGTTTGAACGAGTTGAAGGCAACAGGCGTTGGCGGAAAAGTAAATCCGTCAGACTGAATTGTAACACTTGACACACGCATAGTCCGAACCGTAGACTTTGAACATCACCATCTACCGCCGCTAATAGTCCTGTCGAACGCCCCGCGAAATCCAGTGCCTCAACACGCCTTCCTGAACCCTGCCTGTTTATTCCCGACGGAATTGCAAATACTGTGGCTTCTGACCTGCTAGCCGCTGACGCCACACTCCCGGACGCGGGCACGCTTTACGTGCTCGACACCCACGGAATGATCTTTCAGATGTTCCACGGGATCGGCCCCATGTCGGCCCCCGACGGCCGCCCGACGAACGCGGTTTTCGGCGTCACGCGGGCCATTATGGGGCTGTACGACCACGGCGCCGATTACCTGCTTGCCACGTTTGATCGCAAAGAGCCGACGTTTCGTGAAGATCTGTACAAGCAATACAAAGCCCACCGACCGCCGCCCCCGGACGACCTGATTGTCCAAATCCCGATGATTTCCCAGATACTCGATGCGATGTGCATCCCGGTGTTGAGCATAGCTGGGTTTGAAGCCGACGACTTGATGGCGACCCTGGCGAGCGAAGGGGCCGCACGGGGGTTAAAAGTCCACCTGTGTACTAGTGATAAAGATTGCCGACAACTGCTGACTGACCGCGTGCAGATCCGGAATCTACGGAAAGGGGAAACGCTAGATGCCGTCGGGTTGAAAGCTGATTGGGGCGTCGAACCCCGCCAAGTTGTCGATTTTCAAGCGCTGGTCGGCGACTCCGTTGATAACGTCCCCGGTGTTGCGGGGGTTGGGCCAAAGACGGCTGCGAAATGGCTGCAACAGTACGGCACACTCGAAAATCTAATCGCCCACGTCGAAGAACTCGGTGGGCCGAAATTAAAACTCGCCATGCAGACCGCCATCGCCAACGGCAGTCTCGAACTCAGTCGCAAGCTCGTGAAACTCGATGTCAACGTCCCGATGCCATTGGAATGGGAATCGTGGCGCCGCCGCGATTGGGACGGCCAACGGCTGCTAGAACTGTTCACCGAATTTGGCTTTCGCGGTTTCGCCAACAAGGTGCGATCCACGCTCACCCAAAGTGGTGTGAAGCAGAACGCCGAGATGTTGCAGACGATCGGCGAACCCACGCAATTGGCTACTGCAGTCGCACAATCACAGGAAACGACTAAGCCGATCAAGCTACCAAAACCGGATCGCCCGTCGTTGTTCGACCAAATCGACAATGACGGCGGCCCGGATGCGGACTTTGCCTTCGGCGCATTAGCAGGTGAGGACGACTGGAAGACGAACTATATAACCATCGACACGCCGAAAGACTTCACCGGATTTTTGGGCAAGCTGAGTAAACAGGCCCGCATCACGTTCGACCTCGAAACCACCAGCTTGGAGCCGATGTGGGCGGAGATTGTCGGCTATGCGTTTAGTTGGGCGGAGCAGGAAGCGTACTACCTGCCGGTGCGCGGACCCGTTGGCAGCCCGATGCTCGATCCGGTTACAACGCTGGCCAAGCTGAAGCCGGTCTTCGAGAACGACAAGGTTGCCAAGGCGAATCAAAACATCAAGTACGATCTGCTGGTGTTGCGGGCACAGGGAGTGACGCTGCACGGCGTCGCCGGGGATTCGATGATCGCGGATTACCTGCTCCATTCCGGGGAGCGGACGCACAACCTGGATGAACTGTCACGCCGTTATCTGAAGCACGAAAATATCTCGATCAAGGAGTTGATCGGTACGGGCAAGAAGCAAATTACGATGGACCAAGTGCCCATCGACAAGGTCAGCAAATATGCCTGCGAAGACGCGGACACCGCCCAACGGCTGACGGCTTTTCTCGAACCGCAATTGGCGGAGCAGGGACTTCGCCAGTTGTACGACGACTTAGAAATTCCGCTCATTGAAGTGCTGGCTGAATTGGAGTTCAACGGCGTGAGACTCGATACGCCGTTCCTCGCCAAGCTCAGCGCGGAGATGGAAATTCAACTGGCGTCGCTGGAGAAAGAGATTCATGCACTTGCGGGGCGTGCCTTCAACATCGCGTCACCGAAGCAAATGCGCGAAATGCTGTTCGATGAAATGAAGTTGCCAGTCCAAAAGAAAACCGACACAACCGGCGAACCGAGTACCGATCAGGAAAGCCTCGAACGACTTGCCGCACTGGGGTACGAACTCCCAAAAATCATCGTCGGGCACCGACAGGTTTCCAAGCTCAAGGGGACTTACGTTGATGCACTACCACTCCTTGTGAATCCCCGCACCGGGCGAGTTCATACTTCATTCAACCAAACCGTGGCTTCCACGGGGCGGTTGTCCTCATCGGACCCAAACTTACAAAACATTCCGACGCGATCGGACCAAGGCAAGCAAATCCGCCAAGCGTTCATCCCGCCGGACGGCTGGCGGATATTGACGGCGGACTATTCGCAAATCGAGTTGCGGCTGCTGGCCCACTTTTGCGGGGACACTCAACTGCAAACCGCGTTCGCTGAGGGCCGGGACGTTCACACCCGAGTCGCTGCCGAGATATTCAAAGTGGTCGAAGACCGCGTCACGAAGGACCAGCGACGGGTGGCCAAGACGGTGAACTTCGGCGTGCTATACGGGATGTCTGCCGCCGGCCTCGCCATCCGTCTCGGGATCACGCGGCAAGAGGCGGAGACCTTCATCCATGCCTACTTCGAGCGGTACCCCAGCGTCTTGGCGTACCAAGACAACCTGTTGATGAACGCCCGGAAGACAGGGTTTGTGGCTACGATTCTGGGCCGCCGCCGCGCGTTCGACCCGGTTGCAATTCGGTTCAATTCGAGCTATCGCAGCCGCTCGTCAGCCGAACGCGAAGCCATTAACATGGAGATTCAAGGCTCGGCGGCCGATCTCATGAAACTCGCCATGCTGGCCGTTCACAAGCAGCTTCGTGCCGAGAAACTGCGCACCAAAATGCTGCTCAGCGTTCACGATGAACTGGTGTTTGAAGCCCCGCCCGAGGAAGTCCCCGCACTGGCAACACTGGTCCGCCACGAGATGATCGGCGCGATGAAGTTGTCAGTCCCGCTGCAAGTCGATGTCGCGGCCGGCCCCAATTGGCTTGATGTCGAAGACGTGACCGATGCGTGAATTCCCCAAACCCATCATCGGCCTCATCGGTGCGATCGGCGCTGGCAAGTCGGCGGTGGCCGCCGCACTGGCCAAGCGTGGCGGGGTCGTCGTGGACGCCGACAAACTTGGGCACGAGGTGTTGGAATTGCCCGACGTTAAGCACCAACTAACAGCAAGATGGGGTGCCGAAGTGTTGAAAGACGATGGCACGGTCAACCGACGCACCATTGGTAGCATTGTGTTTCAGGATCTGAAGGAACGCCATGCACTCGAAGCGATCGTTTTTCCGGCGATTCGGAAGCGTGCGGAAGACGCCATCACGAAACTTCAGGCCGACGACCGCGCCGGGTTCATCGTGCTGGACGCCGCCGTGATGTTGGAAGCCGGTTGGCATGATGCTTGCAATAAGATTCTGTTCGTTGACGCCCCCCGCGAACTTCGGGCCCAACGCCTTGCGGCTCGAAGTGGGTGGACGGAACCGGAACTCGCCCTGCGAGAATCGGCACAACTTCCCCTAGATGTGAAGCGGGCACGCGCCGATGTCGTTATCATGAACGATGGCAGTTTGGAAGAATTACAAAACCACGTCGATCGTGTTTTAACGAGCTGGAATTGACTCACCGTTATTTGAAGCGTCCTTGCGACGATCAAGTCCACGATTTTTGCTGTTGAAAGGGTTCATTATCATGGCTGATACGACGATGCCGGAGCGAAAACCGGCCCGCGCGACGAGTGCGAAACCGCGCGCGAGGAAAAAAGTATTGGTCCCTGAAGTCGAGTCGGAGATGGCATCTTCCGAACTCACTGCTGAAGCTGAGGTCACAGGAGAAGTTCAAGTCCTAAGGGCGACTGCTGATCCGATTCCGATCGAATCTCCGGTCGAAGTAGGCCATGCCAACTGCGAGTCTACGACTGAACCAGACCGGGTCGATGTGACAACGTCACCCGCCGATCCTGGCGTTGCGGACGGGGACTGCTTCGGAACTGGTGTTCTGGAAGTCGCGGAACCGAGTGTTGAATCGGTTGTGAGCAATTCCCCGAACGACGAAGTCATCGTGGAATCGGCGGCATCGCCACACTTATTACCACTGGACGCGGTACCTGCACAGGCACCAAAACGCACGCCTCCCACGCCAGGTGTGGAACGACCAGATGTTGGTTTCGATGCGGAAACCAACAACCGTTACGAGGAGATCAAACGCGGTAGCACGTACATCACGCAGCTTCAGCAGATGACCCTCCTTCAGCTTCAGAAAGAAGCTAAGGATGACAAGCTCCCACTTGAAGAGTGGGCGGGGCTGAAGAAGCAAGACATCATCTTCCGCATCCTGAAAGAGCGGGTCAAGCAGAACGGCTTGATGTTCGGCGAAGGCACCCTCGAAGTGCTACCGGACGGCTTCGGGTTCTTGCGTAGTCCGGATTACAACTACTTGCCGTGCCCGGACGACATCTACATTTCCCCGAGTCAAATCCGCCGGTTTGGGTTGCGGACCGGGTCCGTTGTGGCCGGGCAGATTCGCCCGCCGAAGGAAAACGAACGGTACTTTGCGCTCCTCCGGGTCGAGGCGATCAACTACCAAGACCCCGAATTACTCACGCAGAAAGCGGTGTTTCAGGACTTAACGCCGCAGCACCCGCACGAGCGGTTGAAACTCGAAAGCGACCCGACCGACTTGGAAACCCGGATCATCGACCTTGTGTCGCCGATCGGCAAAGGGCAACGCGGGTTGATCGTCGCACCACCACGGACGGGGAAAACAGTACTCCTGCAAAAGATCGCCAACGCCATCATTGCGAACCACCCGGAATGTTACATCATCGTGTTGCTGATCGACGAGCGGCCTGAAGAAGTGACCGAGATGCTCCGCAGCGTGAAGGGACCGAAGGTCGAAGTGGTCAGTTCCACCTTCGACGAACCGCCCGCCCGACACCTACAAGTCGCGGAGATGGTGATTGAAAAAGCGAAACGGCTTGTCGAGTACGGCACCGATGTCGTGATTCTTCTGGATTCAATTACGCGGCTGGCTCGGGCCTACAACACGGAGATTCCGTCCTCCGGCAAGATTCTGACAGGAGGTCTCGATGCGAATGCGTTGCACAAACCGAAACGCTTCTTCGGCGCCGCCCGGAATCTGATCGAAGGGGGTAGTCTCACCATCATCGCCACGGCACTCATCGACACCGGGTCCAAGATGGACGACGTGATTTTTGAAGAGTTCAAGGGTACCGGCAACATGGAACTCCACCTGGATCGCCGCCTCGTGGATCGTCGGGTTTATCCCGCCATTGACATCAACGCGAGCGGCACCCGCAAGGAAGAACTGTTGATGAGCGAAGAGGAACTGCGGCTGTCGTTCTTGTTGCACAAGGTACTCTCCGACATGCACCCCGTGGAAGCGATGGACTTGTTGTTGAAGCAAGTGGCGAAGCATAAAACAAACGAAGAGTTTCTGACCAGCGTGACGCTGGGGCGATGACAATCGCGGCCCTCTTTTCCCACTCGACATGATTAGTACCACCATGCCCACCGTCATCGAAGGCGATTTTTCACCACCGCCAGGCCGGTTCGGCATCGTCGCGGCGCGGTTCAACGGGTTTATTGTCGATCAACTCACGGCCGGGGCTATCGACGCGCTGCACCGGCACGGTGTCGCCGATGAGGCGATCGTTGTGATTCGGGTGCCGGGGTCGTTTGAAATCCCGCTCGTGGCCCAAAAACTCGCGGAAGCGGGAACCTACGCCGCCGTGATTTGCCTTGGCTGTATCATTCGCGGCGACACGGACCACTACGACCACGTCGCCGGGGCTGCCACGAGCGGCATTTCGCAAGTGGCACTGAACACGGGTGTGCCGATCATCTTCGGCGTGTTGACTTGCGATACGTTGGAGCAAGCCATTCATCGAGCCGGTGCCAAAGCGGGTAACAAGGGGTTTGAAGCCGGTGTCACGGCGGTCGAAATGGTCAACTTGATGCAGAAGTTGCGTTAATCGAAACGAGAGCGGCCCGACAGTCAACTGTCGGGCCGCTCTCGTTTCGTCAGATTGGATCAAATCTTCAGCACGCCGGTGCTGTCGCCGAACTGCTTGATCGGTGCGCCCATTCGCTCAAAGAAAGCGAGATACAAGTTCATCAGTGGCGTTTCACTGGCGAACTTCATGTGGCGTCCGGTTTCGATTGTGCCGCCACCCTTGCCAAGGAGTAGGATCGGCAGGTCGTCGTGATTGTGGCGATCACTATCACTCAGTCCGCTACCGTAGACCATCATCGTATTGTCAAGGAGCGTCGAACCGTTTGCTTCTTTCACGGCTGTCATTTTTTCCAGCAAGTAGGCGAGTTGCTCGATGTGGAAGTGGTTGATCTTCTTGAGCTTGTCGAGCTTTTTCGCATCCCGACCGTGGTGGGAAATGTCGTGGTGACCTTCGGGGACACCAATTAACGGGTACGGGCGGTTGCTGCCATCGTTGGCGAACGGGAACGTCACGACGCGGGTGAGATCGGTTTGCAAGGAAAGCACCATCAGATCGCTCATCAAGCGAATGTGGTCTTTCATTTCCTTGGGGATACCGGCTGGTTCCGCCATGTTGGGTTTGGGAACGGGCGTGCGATTCTCACGGGCTTTCTGGACCTTGGCGATCCGCTGTTCGATTTCCCGCACCGCTGACAAGTATTCTTCTACTTTTCGTTGGTCGCCTTGCCCGAGTTGTTTCGTCAGCGACTTGGCGTCGTCCATCACGAA
>JAYSXU010000729.1:0-3058 GCA_043716965.1 Fimbriiglobus sp. | reverse complement strand
CACACGATCGAACCCGATATTGGTTGGGACGCAGCGGTCGGGCGGATGCACAAACTCCGCGTGCGGCATCTGCCTGTTGTGGAAAATGGCGAGGTCATCGGGATCATCTCGACGCGACTTTTGATGTCTCGGCGGGCGGAGTATCTCAACCAAAAGATTGAAGAACGCACGGCGGAGTTACGCACCGCGTTCGATCAACTCATGGTCCGCGATTCAGAAATGTTGCACAACCTGCGCACCGCCGGGCGGCTACAAACCAAAGTGTTGTTGCCTCAAGCAGCGCCGGATTGGCCCGAGTTGAAATGGGCGATCCATTACGCGCCACTCGACCACCTTGGCGGCGATTACTACGACTTCGCCAGCCCGGACCCGGATCATCTTGGTTTTCTGATCGCCGATGCCAGTGGCCACAGCATCCCTGCCGCACTCGTGGCAATCATGGCACGCTTCGCCTTTGTGGAAGCGTCCGCTCAGAAATCGAAACCCGGTGAGGTCATGGGTGTGATGAACGAGCGGCTCCAAGAATTGACGGACGAACGGTTTGTGACAGCATTTTATGGCGTCTTTGATCGCCAATCGCGGGTGTTTCGCTACGCCACTGCCGGGCACCCGCACCCGCTGTTGTACGAGGCGAAAACCGGCACCGTGAAGCAACTCTGCGGCCAAGGCTTTTTGCTCGGTGTGGTACCGGATGAGGTCTACACCGAACGCGAAGTCGTACTGGAACCGGGTGACAAAATCTGTTTCTACACGGACGGCGTCATCGAAGCCCGCAATGTGATTGATGAAATGTTTAATGTGGATCGACTCATTCAATGTCTCCAGGATCACAGTAGTCAAGCATCTTCGGATGTATTACGCGGCATCCTGAACAGCCTCAGTACGTTCTGTGATGGCACGCCATATGGTGACGATGTGACACTTGCCGTCGTAGACATTGTCGCGGCGTAAGTTAGTAGCCGATCGCCATGCCGTCCTTGCGGGCTTCACTGCCGCCGTGAAGCATCCCGGTGACCGGGTCGATCCAAATCCCCTGGTACCCGCCACCGTTGCGGGGGATCAAATCGACCTTGTGGCCAAGCTTTCGGAGTTCTTCCACGATCACTTTCGGCAACGTGACTTCGGCTTTGACCGTGCCACTGCCACTCGCTTCTTTCCCGGTTGGCGTGGCGGAGCCAATGTGTTCGATCCGTGGCGCTTCGCCCGCTGCTTGCACGTTCATGCCGTGGTCGAGCATGTTCACCAGCACTTGGACTTGCCCTTGCGGTTGCATATCCCCGCCCATGACGCCGAAGACGAACCGGGGTTTGCCGTCCTTGGTCACCATTGCCGGGATGATCGTGTGAAACGGCCGTTTGCCCGGCTCTAGCCGGTTCGGGTGTTTGTCATCCAACGCGAACAAACACCCGCGATTCTGCAACGCAAACCCAAGCTCCGGTACGGCACACTTTGATCCGAACCCGTTGTAATTACTCTGAATCAGCGAAACACAATTCCGATCTTTGTCCACAACACACAGATACACCGTGTCGCTTTTACCCAACTTCGGGTCGCCGTGCGGGATGTTGTCGATCACTTTTTTAGGGTCTATTAATTTACGTCGTTCGTCCGCATACGACTTGCTGATGAGTTCCTCAATCGGCATTTTGGCGAAATCCGGATCGGCATAGAACTGAGCGCGATCGGCGTAAGCGACCTTCTTCGCTTCGATCATCGTGTGCCAATACTCCGCCGAATTCGGCCCGAGTTGCTTGAGGTTGTACGGCTCCAACAGGTTCAGCATCTGCAACACGGCGATGCCCTGTCCGGGCGGGGGGAGTTCCCAAATGTCGTGCCCGCGATACGTGGTTTTGACCGGCTCGATCCAGGTTGAAGTGTGCTTGGCGAAATCATCCTTCGTGAACAGCCCGCCATTCTTTTCCGAGAACGCCACGATTTGATCGGCGATTGAACCGCGATAATACGCATCCGCTCCGCCCGCACCGATGAGCCGATAAGTCTTCGCCAGTGCCGGATTTTTGAACACGTCGCCGACTGCAGGTACCCGGCCATTCGGGCCGTTCAAATAGACTTCCGTCGTTCCGATTCCGCTTCGTAACCCCGACGCACTTGCCCGCCAATATCCGGCAATCACCTCCGGCACTGGTGCCCCGTTCTCCGCATACGCCGCACTCGACACGAGGATTTTCGCCAGCGACAAACTGCCGAATTTCTTGTTCAATTCCATCCACCCGTCAACACACCCCGGCACGGACCAACTGAGCGGGCCGCTTTCCGGCATGTCGGTCAGTCCCTTGTCCGTGTAGTGCTTGATTGACGTTTTCAGCGGCGCCCGACCGCTCGCGTTCAGTCCATAAAGTCGTTGTGTTTTCGCGTCCCACACAATAGCAAATAAATCGCCACCCACGCCACAGGACATCGGTTCCAACACGCCCAATGCCGCGTTGACAGCAATTGCTGCATCGACGGCGTTCCCGCCTTGCTTCAAAATGTCGATGCCAATTTGGGCTGCTAGTGGGTGACTCGTGGCCACCATTCCTTGTGGTGCGATCACAACAGACCGCCCCACACTCCCCGCAATTGAGGGAGTGCGGTCTGCTGCATTCAAACCAGTCACAATGGTAATAACAAGTACAACTGATGCTGCAAAAGGCAATTTCATGGCGTGGTAACTACTTGTTCCGTCATGGTGAATTGTGCAACAAAGAATAGATGTCGGCGGGAGTGGTCCGGTAGCCAATCCGTGGACGGGTCACATTCAAAGTGAACGGAGTGCCGCCCCGGTGGGACTGTGATTGTTGTATCAACGCGATCGGATATTGCAGATATTTCGAGGTCTTGTTGCCAAACTGATCCACGGATTCGTAGCGGTGATGGTAGCGAAGAGTCGGTGCGAAATACCATTGACAGATGGAACGTTCGATTCCGCGTGGATGGATTGATGATAATAGCCTCACTCCGTGGCTGGCTCCAACGGTGTAAGGATTCTTTCCCAAGTGGTTCAAAGCTTTGAAAACCATCCAGCCAGAGAACTTTAACAGACTCAATATCTTGTTGC
>JAYSXU010000728.1:0-9136 GCA_043716965.1 Fimbriiglobus sp. | reverse complement strand
CCGGCGTCAACACCGGCGGACTGACGTCACGCCGTTCGCCGGGAAGCCTTGCACATCTAGACCCGGCCTGTTACTTTACACTACAAAGCATAACTGCTCGCGGAGCGTATCCAGTGGAACTGCGTGAAGCGCTATCACACATTGCGGAAATTCGCGCCAGTGTGGCCGCGACGGAACGGTTTCGCGGGTACCGGGCGTTGCCGGTAGCAACGTCCGGGTTGTTGGCATTGTTGGCGGCCGTTGCCCAGCCGTTGCTGATTTCTAACCCGAGTGTTGACCTGGCCGGGTATCTCACGGTTTGGTTGATAGCCGCCGTGGTTGGCGCAACGGCGGCGGGTTCGGGTATCTGGTTACGGCACCGCACCACGCACCTTACGCTCAGCCGGGAAGTGACGCGGCTGGCGGTTTCGCAGTTTGCGCCGTGCCTCGTGGCCGGTGGACTGGTCACGTTGGTGATTGCTCGCCACGCGCCGCAAGTGAGTTGGATGTTGCCGGGGTTGTGGCAGGTTCTGTTCAGCCTGGGTGTGTTCGCGTCGTACCGATTGTTGCCCCCGCCGACGGTCGGGGTCGGGATTTTTTACTTGATCGCTGGCGTGGTGAACTTGGCGAATTCATCAACGAATACTGCGTTTTCACCCTGGGCGATGGGGCTGCCGTTCAGCATTGGTCAGCTTGCAACCGCCGCGATTCTTTACTGGCATCTGGAGCGTGACCATGCCGAATAACCCAACACCCGCCGACGAATCCGGCCGCTATGCCTTCGACGGCATCGACCGCGTTCTGCACGAGAAAGCGCGGCTGGGCATCCTCACGTCGCTACTCGCCCATCAAAACGGCCTCGTGTTCGGTGAACTCCGGGATTTGTGCGCGCTGACCGACGGCAACCTCAGTCGCCACTTGCAAACGCTTCAGGAAGCGACGCTCATCGAAATCTGGAAGGGCTACAAGGGCAAGCGACCGCAAACCCTCGTGCGGCTCACCTCGGACGGCCGCACGCGATTTTTGGACTACCTCAACTTGCTCGAAAACATTGTGTCGGGCGCACTGTCCACCGCGAAGCCAGAACTCGACCCACCACCCAACGCAAAAAGGCTCGGCTGGTCCACCACGTGATGCCCATAGTTATATCACTTTGTGATACAAAATAGAGGGTGCATAGTGACTTACTTCCCGATGCAAAACCGGGAGAAGATTCGGTCCAGCAGGTCGTTCGTGTAGACAGCCCCGGCCATCTCGCCGATTTGGTCGAGGCTCTCGCGGAGGGCGAGGGCGAGCAACTCTTGCGGGTCTTCCTCACGGGCGTGTTCATGGACTCGCCGTAACGCCAAGATTGCCGCATCGACGTGGGCGCGGCAACGGCTTTGGCTGGGTGCCAGGGGCGGTCTGGCGATGACGGCCACTGTTTCCGTTAATGTGGTGCGAAGATCGTCCAGCCCGGTGGGTGTGAGGATCGTGGTGAAAACGATTGCCGAAGTTTCGTTCCCGGCTCGTCGATCATGCAAATCCGCTTTCGTGGCAACCCTCAAGACGTGGGCGCCGGTTTGCTTCAAGCGTTGGCCATCCGCTGCGTCGAACGTCTCGCCTGCGGGCACGCACCAGAGGATAACATCGGCGCGGGTGGTTTGCTCGCGGCCCAGGCGTTGGGCTTGGTCTTCGATGGTGTCCGTGGCGTGGTGCCAACCTGCCGT
This sequence comes from Fimbriiglobus sp., assembly GCA_043716965.1. Classification (GTDB taxonomy): domain Bacteria; phylum Planctomycetota; class Planctomycetia; order Gemmatales; family Gemmataceae; genus Fimbriiglobus. The sequence goes on along the minus strand of JAYSXU010000728.1, from coordinate 7,448 downwards.
GTCGATCAATTCAATGGTGATGCCACCGAGGTTCATCGGGTGTAACAGGTAGTCGCGGGTCGTGCCGGCTTGGTCGCTGACAAGAGCCGCGTCGCGCTCGGTTAGTGCATTGAACAGGCTGCTTTTCCCGGCGTTCGGGTTGCCAACGATGGCGACGCGAATGGGGCGGCCACTCACGGTGCGGTCGTCGAGTTGCCGCCGCAAGTTCATGAGGTGGGCAATCGCGGCGGTACTGCGGAGCATGATTTGCGACAGGCTGACGAACTCAATGTCCTCATCGACGAAATCGAGACCGGCTTCGACATCCGCCAACAGGTTCAACAAGTCGTTACGCAACTTCTGTAACGGCTGGGTCACCCCGCCCGCCAGTTGCGTGAGGGCTTGCTGAAGGTCGGCATCGGTCCCCGCGTCGATGACGGCTAGCACCGCCTCCGCTTGCGTGAGATCTTTTTTCCCGGCCAGAAACGCTCGTTGGGTGAACTCCCCCGGCATCGCCGGCCGTGCCCCGGCGTGCAACAGTGCCGCGATGATTCGCTCCACAAGGGGCGGGCTAGAAATCGTGTGCAACTCCGCGAGGTCTTGCCCGGTGTAGGTGTGCGGGGTCGGCCAAAAGTAGAGATCGGCTGGCAGTGTTGAATGCACGTCCGGAAGGCGAATGGCACCGGGGATCAGGACTTTCCGTTGTGTAGAAGTCCACGCCACTTCCGATTCAAACACGGTCGCCACAACGGCCCGCGTCTGCGGCCCGGTGATCCGCACGATCGCCCGCAAGCCCGGACCAGCGGCTGAAGAGAGGGCAACGATCGTGTCATCGGGATGGGGTGTCATGGGGTGGGAGTCATGCTTGTTAGTGGGAATTTGTCCACACTGTCAACGATTTGGTTGTCAACCCCAACGGGGTTGTTCCCTTAGCCCAGGGTGAAACCCTGGGAACCTGCCACAGAGAGGATGCTTCCTGGCAACGGGTGCAGCGTCCCAGAGTAACGGACCTTCGGTCCGCAACCCTGGGCTAAGGGATCAACCCCGTTGGGGTTGAAATCAAAAAAAGCATCGACAGATTTCGACCTGCGAAAGTAACGATAGTACCATGGAAACGCACGCCGCCCGTGAATCGTTCACGGGCGGCGTGCGTTTTAGTCAAGTTGTCACGACAATCAGTCACCACCGCCTGTGGCTTTGCCGATCGCTTCGGCGGACAGTTTCAGCACGAGGCTAACGTTCTTCGCTTTCACTTTGCTCTTGAGCGTCTTGCCGACTTCATCGGCGAGCGGTTTGAACTGCGGTTGTTGCCCGGTCACCAGCGGCAGGAAGCCCTTCACAGTCCCGATCAATTGGCTGATCGTGTCGCCGAAGTCTTCGGCGGTGTCGTCGTCCTTCATCCCCATGTTGATGTCGAGGCCCACTTCGTCGGTGACGCGGAAGGTCATGGCGAAGTTGCGCATGTTTTCGAGTTGCTTGACGAGTTTGGCAGTGTCCACGCCGGGGATGTTCACGCCGGGCGGCAGTTGGTCGATCTTGCCATCCGTCAGGCCGCAGAAGTACATCGACGATTTTTCGTCCATGCCCAGCAACAGCATGGCGAGTTCTTTCTTGATGGCGGGCTTGGCTTTTTCTTTCGCGGCGTCGAGGGTCTTCGCAACCAGCTTCTTATCGTTGCCGGCAATGATCGTCTTGCCGTCCGCGACGCCCGCGAAGAAGGGCTTGGGTTGCTTTTCGTCGGTGTACTTCACGAGTTCGTACTCGCCTTCTTTCACGACCGCAATTTTGTCGCCGTTGTTCTTGGCTTCCTTCTTGGCCGCTTCGATCAGCTTGTCCTTATCGAAGGCGCCCCGAATCACCGCGATCGTTTGCATGTCTTCTGGGCCTTTGCCCCAGATGCCGACCGTGACCCGTTCGATGTCCTTCAACGGATCGAGGCCCAAATCTTTGAGCATCCGTTGGGCTTCTTCATTGCCGGCCAACATCTGTTTGATTTGACCGAGCGCGTACTTTTTAACCAAGTCCGAATCAATGATTTGCCGCACGTTCAAGTACATGACCGATTCGGTTTCGGCGGGCAACAGGTTATCAATCTCAGCCGAACGAGCCGAGGCGGTTAACCCGGAAGTGAGAACGGCACCGAGAAGTAAACGACGAAACATGGAGAATCCTCGACAGTGACCAGGAATCTTGTCGTCCGGAACCTCACGGCCCGGAATCACGACTGAAAAACTATACTCCGCCCGCTCGACACAAGTTTCGAGAAAGCGGTACACGACCCATTCTAGACTGTACCGAAAAGCGTCGGGTGTCAAATTCGATTCACCCCAGCGGGCTAACCCGGATATTTCACATCGGTCGATCGCTACACTGAAAAATCACGCCGCCACCCGTTGCCGACATTGATCCTTTTTGCACAATGATGCTGCCAGGACTTTGTGCGGTGGCTGCTTGGGAGTTCCGCAATGGCGAATCCTAAGAAAACGATCTCGATTGGCATGGGCTTCACGCTCATCGGCTCGGAATTGGTCACGTTCACACTCGTTGGTGTGGGACTCGACTACTGGTTGGGCACTCTGCCGTGGCTCACGTTGGTACTGACGCTCGTTGGAATGGGGGCTGCGATCCTGTTCACGATGCGGTTGTTGAAACAGGAAGACGCGAACAAACCGGGGCCGAACCCGTGATGATCCGTTCGATCCAAGTGGGGCTAGTTTGGTTAAGCCTGGCGATGCTGGTGTTGATTGGCGTGGGTGGGGTAGTTGGGGCGTATGCGGGCTGGGTCCACCTCCACGCCGCAGTGTTATCCTCGATGTTGATGTTGGTCGCGGGCCTTGTTGTATTCGTGACGTTGACATTCACGAATCGTGCCAATCCCGCTGCCGTGGTGATTGGGTATGCCATCAGCGTGAGTATGCGGGGGCTGTTTGGTTTGGGCGGCGGGTGCGTGGCGGTGTATGCCTTGGAGTGGTTCCCGGAGCCGGCAATTGAGTTTTGGCTCTGGTTATTGTCGGCATACCTCGTAGCACTAGCAATCGAAACCATCGTGGCGACAGCGGTCGAGTCGAAGGCAATCCGCCAAACTGTTATTTCGGCACACGGAGTGAAGGGTTAGAACATGCCGAATCCGAACGTTGAAAAACCTCCGTTCAATGCGTTTGCCGAAGCGGGCGATACGGCCCATTGGGAATTCTTTGAAACGCTGCACCTGAGTTACCAACTGCCCAAGATCGGCGGCGTGTTTCAGGTCACGAAGTTTCACATTCTGCTCGCCGTCGCGGCGTTCCTTGTCGCCGTGATGATGATTTGGCTCGGTCGCAAGATGAAGAACGGCGACGTGCCACGGGGTACGTTGTGGAACATGTTGGAGTCGATACTGTTCTTCGTCCGCGACGACATTGCCCGCCCCGGCATCGGCGAACACGACGGAGATAAGTACGTCCCGTACCTGACCACGACGTTCCTGTTCATCCTCGTGGCGAACATGCTGGGCATGATCCCGTTTCTCGGGTCGCCGACCGCAAGTTTGGCAGTCACAGCGGCACTGGCACTGGTCAGTTTTGCGGTGACCCACATCTCGGGGATCAAAGAAAACGGCCTCACGGGTTACCTGAAGTCGTACATTCCCCACATTGAACTCGACGGCCCGACGAAGTTGATGGGCATCTTCCTGATCCCCTTGCTCGCGGTCATCGAGATTCTGACGCCGTTTCTGCGGACCGTGATCCTGGCCGTGCGATTGTTTGCCAACATGTTGGCGGGGCACACCGCACTGTTCGTGCTGATGTTCTTCATCAAGATGGTGTCGGACCCGAAGTGGTTGGCGTACAACGAAGCGGACAGCAACCTGTATTACATCGTCATGCCGTTCAGTGTGATTTTGGTCACGGCCTTGACACTCTTGGAACTGATGGTGGCCGCCCTGCAGGCGTTCATCTTTACGCTCTTGACGGCGATCTTCATTGGGCTGGCGAAACACCCCGCCCACTAACGCGACTTTGGTTAACTGACCGGGTTCAACTGCGACATTCCTGTACCGTTTCCGAGAAGGGATTGATTCACCATGCGTAACGTATCTTCGCTCTTCGCCGCTGTGGCTTTCGTGCTGATCTCCGCCGTCCCCGTGATGGCGGCTGACGGTAGCTTGCTCGCCGAAGCCAGCTTCGCCCCACTGGGCATGGGTATCACGGTGCTCGGCATCGGCGTCGGCCTGGGGTTGATCGGCTTGGGTGCAATGGGCGGCATCGCCCGTCAACCTGAACAAGCCGGCAACATCCGCACCACGATGCTTATCATCGGGGGCCTCGTGGAAGGGGCCGGTATCATCAGCCTCGTCCTCTGTCTCGTTGCAAGATAACTTCCAACGCAGTCAGTGGTCCCTGATGGGAGGCTTGTTTCATGCTGAATCGAAATACTCTCAGCCGATTGGCACTGTTCGCAATGGTGGCATTGCTCGTGGTCACCTGCCCCTCGTTTGCAATGGCGAACGAACCGGCAGGCGGCGAGCCGTCCATCTTCGACCTGCCGGACCGCTGGGACTTGAGCATTTACACGCTGGTCGTGTTCGGGATTCTCTTCTTCCTGCTGTCCAAGTTTGCGTGGCCGCAAATCCGGACCGGGATGAAGGCCCGCGAAGACGCGATTCTGAACGCCCGTGACGAAGCGATCAACGCGAAGAAGGAAGCCGAAGCGATTCGGGCGGACCTCCAGTTGAAGATGGCTCAGGCGCAAGACGAAGTCAAAGGCATCATCGAAGAAGCCCGCCGCGACGCGGCCAAACTTCGCTCCACGGAACGGGAAACCGGCGTCAAGGAAGCCGCCTCCGAACGCGATCGTGCAAAGCGGGAGATTGAAACGGCGAAAGATCAGGCGTTGTCCGAGATCTACCAGAAGTCGGTTCAACTCGCCGCGTTAATGTCGAGCAAAGCGCTTCGCCGCGAAATGACCTCTGCCGATCACAGTCGGCTCATCGACGAATCGCTCGCCGAGTTGAAAGCGGGCGTTGGCAAGAATTGATCGGGTTCCCCGGACTCACGCAGGACTTTGCAAGCATGGCAGATGCCACGAAACACGAAACCGTGCTGGAAGCCACGGGCATGAAAGCCAGGATTGCCCGTGTCTACGCCCAAGCGTTGATCCAGGCGGCGACCAGCACCGGGCAAGTGGACGACCTCGGGGATGAACTCGATGGCGTTGCGAAAGACGTTGTCAAGGGCCACCCAAAGATCGCAGGGTTCTTCGGTAGCACGGCCATCGGCAAGGCTGCCAAAGTACCCGTGTTGGCCGCTGCGTTTGAACACACCACGTCCGAGACGTTCCGCAAGTTCATCGGCGTGCTGAATCAAAACGGTCGGCTCGACTTGTTACCGGCGATCAACGCGGAATACAGCAAGCTGCGTGACAGCCGCGATGGCCGCGTTCGGGTCCGGGTGACGACGGCGCTCACCCTGACTGGCGAGCAGATTGCCGCCCTGAAACAGACGCTCTCCGAACAACTAAACGCCCAACCGATTCTGGACATTTGGGTCAACCCCGATTTGCTCGGCGGTCTCGTCGTGCAAGTTGGCGACAAGGTGTACGACACCTCCGTCCGATCCCGCTTAGAAAATCTCCGCACCCACCTGATGGCGAGTGGCACCCATGTCTGATAAGAAGCTTCAAGCCAGTGAAATCGCCTCGATCATCGAGCGGCAGATTTCCGACTTCGGCAAACAAATTGACGTCCGCGAGACCGGCAAGGTTCTCGAAGTCGGCGACGGCATCGCCCGCGTCTACGGGCTGTCGGACGTGATGGCCGGGGAACTCATCGAGTTCCCCGAATCCGGCGTCAAGGGGTTGGCGTTCAACCTCGAAGAGAACTCCGTCAGCGTCATCATCCTCGGTGATTACCTGAAGGTGCGCGAGGGCGCCGAAGTCCGCACGACGGGCCGGTTGCTCGAAGTGCCGGTCGGCCCGGAAATGATTGGCCGTGTTATCGACCCGCTCGGCAACCCGATGGACGGCAAAGGCCCGATCCTGGCGAAGCACTCCCGGCTCGTCGAATCCCCCGCCCCCGGCATCGTGGATCGCCAGCCGGTGAAGCAGCCGCTGCAAACCGGGATCAAGGCGATTGACGCCATGACGCCGATTGGTCGTGGCCAACGCGAACTCATCATCGGCGACCGCAAGACCGGCAAGACGCAGATTGCGATCGACACGATCATCAACCAAAAAGAAGAAAACGTCATCTGCGTGTACGTCGCGTGCGGGCAGATGGAATCGAAGATCGCCGCCCTCGTGGAAAAGCTCCGCGAGATGGGCGCGATGGAGTACACCGTCGTCGTCGTGGCGTCGTCCTCGGACTCGGCTCCGTTGCAATACATCGCCCCCTACGCCGGGACCGCGATTGCCGAATACTTCATGTACGAAGAAGGCCGCGATACCCTGTGCGTCTACGACGACTTGTCGAAGCAAGCCGCCGCGTACCGCCAATTGTCGTTGCTGGTCCGTCGCCCGCCGGGTCGGGAAGCCTACCCCGGTGACGTGTTCTACTGTCACAGCCGGTTGCTCGAACGCTCCGCCAAGCTCGCCGAAAAGTGGGTCATCGTGGCGAGCAACACCGACACCGTCAACTGCGGTGCGGACTGGGGCGTGAACTCGAAGATCGACCCCAAACGCAAACGCGGCACCGGCGAAGCGGGCATGGTCTACGTCGGCCCCGGTGCGGCTGGTGGGAAAGAACAAGCCGAACACGAAATGAAGGCTCACTTCACGGGCCACAAGATTGCGAAAGTCGTCGGCTCCGGCGGCTCGCTGACGGCGCTGCCGATCATCGAAACGCTCGAAGGCGAAGTCTCCGCGTACATCCCGACCAACGTGATCTCGATCACCGACGGCCAGATCTACCTGCAACCCGAACTCAAGAACGCCGGGGTGCTGCCCGCCGTGGACGTGGGGATTTCCGTGAGCCGCGTGGGTGGGAACGCCCAAATCAAGGCGATGAAGTACAAGTTCGTCGCCGGTGGTTTGAAGCTGGCACTCGCCTCCTTCCGTGAACTCGAAGCCTTCGCCCAACTCGGCACCGACCTCGACGTGGCCACCCAGAAACTCCTGGACCGTGGCTACCGGATGGTCGAGATTCTCAAGCAAGGCCAGTTCGAGCCGTTGAACGTGATCGACCAGATCATGATTATCTTCGCCGGGAACACGGGTGGCCTTGACGTGGTGCCCCGCAAAGACGTGAAAGCCTGGGAAAAGCAGTTCCTCGCCTTCATGCGGGAGCAAATGCCGGAAGTCCGCAAACTCCTCGCGGACAAGAAAGAAATCAACCCGGACATCGAGACCCAACTGCGGGGTGCGATCGACGCTTTCAACAAGCAGTTTAAGGCGTAGGGTACGGAATCGGTTTTGTAGGTCGTGGTCGAGGCTTTGCGAGGCCCGACACGAACCAGCCTCCGAATGTACGGCTGGTTTATTTCCGGTGATCCGAA
>JAYSXU010000727.1:0-9137 GCA_043716965.1 Fimbriiglobus sp. | reverse complement strand
TTGGCACTGCCACTTCTGGAAGAAACCCTGAAACTCACGCTGGCCAAGCTCGGGACCGACCACCCCGACACGCTCTCCAGCATGAGCGCACTGGCGTTGGGCTACCAAGCTACCGGTAAGCTCGACCTGGCCCTGCCACTCTTGGAAGAATCCCTAAAGCTCCTGAAGGCCAAGCTGGGGGCCGACCACCGCGGCACGCTCGACAGCATGGCCAACCTGGCGTCGGGCTACCGGGACATCGGGAAGCGCGACTTGGCCCTACCAATCGAGGAGGAAACCCTGAAGCTTACGAAGGCCAAGCTGGGGGCCGACCACCCCGACACGCTCACCAGCATGAACAACCTGGCGGTGGGCTACGGGATCGCCGGAAAGCTCGACCTGGCCCTGCCGCTCCTCGAAGAGACCTTGAAGCTCCGGAAGGCCAAGATGGGGGCCGACCACCCCGACACGCTCACCAGCATGGCCAACCTGGCGACGGGCTACAGTACCGCCAAGAAGCTCGACCTGGCTCTGCCGCTATCGGAGGAGACGCTCAGGCTCCTAAAAGCCAAGCTCGGCCCCGACCACCCCGACACGCTTTCCAGCATGAACAACTTGGCGTCGGTCTACCAGGACGCCGGGAAGCTCGACCTAGCCCTGCCGCTCTACGAAGAAACCCTGGCGCTCCAGAAGATCAAGTTGGGGGCCGACCACCCCAACACGCTCACCAGCATGAACAACTTGGCGGCGGGCTACCGGGACGCCGGGAAGCTCGACCTGGCCCTGCCGCTCTACGAAAAAACGCTGGCGCTCCTGAAAATCAAGCTGGGGGCCGACCACCCCTACACGCTGACTACTTCGTTGAATCTACTCGACTGTTATGGCCGCGCCAACAAATCGAGCGAAGTGAAGGCCCTTGCGAAGGAAATCATCCCGAGCGCCCGTAAGGCCCAGCCGGCGGGTAGTGCAAAATTAGGGCAAACACTGGCGAGTGTTGCCACGCAACTCGTCCGCGCCAAAGCCTTCGCTGAGGCCGAACCGATCCTCCGCGAGTGCTTGGGCATCCGCGAGAAGACGCAGCCGGACGACGTGCGGACGTTCAACACTCACTCGCTGCTCGGTGCCGCATTGCTCGGGCAGAAGAAGTACGCCGACGCCGAACCGTTGTTGCTGAAGGGCCACGAAGGGATGAAAGCCCGCGAGACGACGATCCCGTCGCAGGGCCGTGACCTCCTCCCTGAAGCGCTCGACCGGCTCATCGAGCTAGCCACCGCGACGAACAAGCCGGACGAAGTGAAGAAGTGGCGTGCCGAACGCGCGAAGTACCCGGACGTGGCGCCGCCGCCACGGGAGCGGAAGTGAAATCCACTGTGATAGAATGGACTGAACGGAGGATTCCCCATGCCGCTACGCGATCACTTTGGGCCACCCGTGAGCAAGAAATCGTCTTGGGAGGGCTTTCATGCCACGTGGCCGGCGTGCATCGTTCAACAATTACGCAGTCTGCTCCCGCCGGGATACGTTGCCGAGCCGCGCGTCCACCTCGGAACCCTCATGGAAATCGACGTGGGGGCACTGGAATTGGACGACGCACCGCAACGTGGTGTGTCGGTTGGGAACGGCAATGCCGGCACGGCGACCGCAACTTGGACCGCGACCCTACCATCGGTCGCGGTCGAGACGGATCCGCCGGACGAATATGAATACGAGGTCCGCGTTTACGACATCGAGCGCGAGCGGCAACTGGTCGCCGCGATTAAATTCGTTAGTCCTGCGAACAAAGATCGACCCGAGTCGCGGGACGCCTTCGTAGCCAAGTGCGCCGCCCTGCTCCGCAAGGGTATCGCCGTCAGCGTCGTCGATCTCGTGACGATTCGCCGATATAACCTGTACGTTCAACTCATGAAATTCGTCGGCCATCCGGACCCGACCATGAGCGCCGACGGCCCATTCACTTATGCGGCATCCGGCCGCTGGGTCACGAAAGGTACGCGGGCGAGACTGGAAGCATGGTCGCACACGATGATTGTTGGCGAGACGCTGCCGGTGCTGCCGCTGTGGCTGGCGGATTCGCTGGTCGTTTCCCTCGACTTGGAGCGGAGCTACGAGCAAGCGTGCCACGATTTGTGGATCACATAATGGTAGCCGCGGTCAGGACGTTCGCCGCCGATTCCATCGGCACCCCCCGCGACGCCATCCGGCCGGGGATCGAACTATACACCGCCACCAACAATCCCAACGAAGCCAAGATGTGGCGATATGAACACGCGAATTTCCAAGACGTTGTCCCGCTGCCACGGGACGTGGTAGACTAGCCTCGTACCTGGAGAGGATTTGCCATGCCGCTGCACGATTGGACCCGCGTACCGTCGGGGTTGTTTCATCATTTTCATCAGGATTGGTCGATCGAGATTGCTCGGACGCTGAACCGCGGGGTTCTGCCGAAAGGCATTTCCGCGATGGTCGAGCAACGCGCCGGGGCTTGGGAACCGGACGTGCTGGCCATCGAACGCCGGGGCAATTTGCCGCGTGTCGAATTCACCACGGACGGTGGCGTGGCGACATTGGTGCCCCCGGCCACCCGATTCGTGGACCGCACGACGAAGCAAATCCACGCCACCCGCGCCAACCGCATCGTGGTCAAGCACCACTTAGGCCGCACCATTGCGGTGATCGAAATCGTCTCGCCCGGCAACAAGGACAGCCGTGCCGCGTACAGCGACTTCATCGACAAGGTCATCGACTTCCTGCACGCCGGGGTCCACGTCCTATTGATTGATTTGTTCCCGCCGACCAAGCGTGACCCGTTCGGCTTGCACAAGGTCGTTTGGGATGTGTTTGAGGAGAAGGACTTCGCGTTGCCGGTGGGAAAGGATCGCACCTTGGCGTCCTACGAAACCGGCAAGGTTCATGCGTGTTACGTCGAGACGATTGGCGTTGGTGATACGCTGCCAGACATGCCGCTATTTCTGGCGAACAGTTGGCACGTCCCGGTGCCGTTGGAATCGACGTATCGCACAACGTGGGACGCCAGCCCCGAGGACTTCCGCGTCGCCGTCGAAACCGGTGTGATGCCAGAACCTGATGTGGAATGAAGTCCGGTTACGGGATCCGCAACCCTCGGCAGGTGTCCTCATAGGTGGTTTCCAACTCCAGCGGGACGTAAAGCGTGTCGGTTAACCAGAGCGGCAGTGTCGGGAGAGGCGACCCGACGGCCAGTTCATGCTCCCAGGTTTCGACACGGTAGCGATCACGGAAACTCCGCGCCCGGCACGACACCGCATAAATCGACGCGGCGGCAATCAACGGGCGATTTGCCCCCAGCCGGTCGGCGAGGTCGGCGTACAGGTTCGCCAACCGTTCCGTGACCGGATCGACGATCACGACACAGACGTTCTGTTGCAACAAGGCATGGCACTTCGACACGAACGCATCCCGGCGTTCCGTACGATCTTTGTTTCCCGGACTGACGATTTCGATCGCCGCGACCAGCCGCCGCGTGTGCCGCTCGTCGTACACCCGCACTTCGTACTCGGGCAGCGTCAACTCGTCCGTGTCCAGCAACAGCGTCGGCAATGCCGCTTCCCAGGCGAGAACCGTGCCAACGTGATTACCTGATTCCGATTCGGCGAAGTCCTCGGACTCGAATGCGGCAATATCAACTTCGATTTCCGAACCGATGTGAACTCGGACACCGGAATAGTATTCCGGCGGCAAGATGCTGTTCAGTCGGAAGGCAATGGTGCCCGGCCAAGCGCCATGAAGTTCTTCCCAGGAACGTCGGCTGGCCAACGGTGGTCGAAAGTGGTCGCGTAGTGGCATGGTGTGTCTCTCCAAACTGAACGTATTCACCCTACAGTATCAGCGAATCCGCAAACTCCGGCAGGTGTCTTCGTAGGTCGCTTCCAGTTCCAACGGGACCATCAGACCGGGTGCCAGCCAGATGGGGAGGGTCGGCAATACTGCCCCGACGGCGAGTTCGTGTTCCCAGGATTCCAGTCGCCACCGCAATCCTGACCGCCGACCCCGGCAGGTGGCAGCGTAGATCACGCTTTGCGAGATCGCTGTTCGGGGCGCGTGGAGTTCGTCCAGGAGTTCGCCGTAAAGGTTGGCCGTGCGACTGGTGACCGGATCGACGATCGTGACGCACACATCCCTCTTGAGCAGGCTCTCGCACTTGTTGACGAAAGTCTGCCGGTTCTCGGCGCGGTCCTTGTTCGACGGGCTGACCAGTTCAATCGCCGCCACCAGTCGGAACTCATCCTGCTTATAAATGTTGACTTCGTACTCCGATGGCTCCGGGAACTCGGTGTCGAGCAAGATCATCGGAACAGCGGGCGCCCACGTCGCAACCGCTACACCGCCGTCGCCGTCGATGGAACCGTAGGTCGATTCCCGCTCCAATGCGCCAATGTCCAACTCCATCATCGCACCGATCCGAACGCGCGGTTGCGCAATGTACTCTTTTGGCAACACGGTGTTGAGCCGTTGGGCAATGATCATTGGCCAACCGCCATGAACGACTTCCCAATTGAGCAGGGTTGAGGTCGTGTGAAAGTGGTCGCGGAGCGGCATGGCATCACCCGTTGGGGTTGTCGAGGATTTGTTGCAAGCGGTCACCAAGCGGCGGCGGGAAGCGGGCGGGCCACGTTGCGTCAATCAAGCCGACGCCGAGCATATCGTGTAAGTGAACGCGGTCCTGTAACCGCCATGCAATCAACTTCATCCGTAATAACGCTTCAAGGGTCACCACTTGAAACTCCACCGCTCGTTCCGAATCGTTGATTTCCGGCAACGTGTGATCGTCCTCCCGCTTCACTTTTTCCCCGGCGTAATGCAGATGAATCCCACCGCTCGGACGGCCTTGTGGTCCGTCGATGAAGGTGTCGATGTCCAGGACTTGGTAATAGATAAACTCGACCGACTCCAACGCGGTTCGGACGTAGTCGAAATCGCCACGTTGGACCAAGATGTCAACATCCTTGGTGTTGCGAACCGCGTCCTCGTCGATCCGCGCCACCCACTCGGCGACGGCGTTGCCACCGACGACGGCGTAGGGCACGCCGGCCGCGTCGAGCGCCCGAGTGGCCCGGCGTAACCGTTCTTTGACCTTTTCCGCAGCCATGAGTGCCCGCTCCCAACCGATCGGTTCGACTACCACTTCTGACATAACCCGTACTCCTGATTGATGAGACGTATCGTAATGGACGGCGCGAGGTATTACGACCCAAATCACTGGATCGCACCGGGAGGTCCATTCGTTTTTCGACAGTCTCTAGGCGTCGGGACGGTGTTCGTGCTATGATTCTTCGTAGTTTGTTCACCGGAGTATCCTTCCATGACGCGGCACCGATTTTCGATCCTTCTCACTGCAATCCTCCTGATTGTGTCGGGGACGTCGGCTCATTTTTCAACTCGCACAACCGCCGCCGCCCAAGCGAAGCCGTTTCTCAGTGACGCGCAGTTTGCGGCGGTACTCAAAACGGTTCGCCCGGCACCGGCTGAGGATGCGTTTGCTGAAATTCCGTGGCTCACCTCGCTTTGGGATGCGCGTGAAAAAGCGGCCAAGCTTGGCAAGCCGATTTTACTCTGGGAGATGGACGGGCACCCGCTCGGGTGTGGGTGAAACAACGTTGTGGGGGGCCGTGCGCTCGCCTTCGCCGATCCAGAAATTATCAAGATGGCCACGGAGGATTTCGTCCCGGTGAGTGGGGACGATTGGTATCAACGCCGCCGTAAGGACGCGGAAGGGCGATTTTTTATGCAAATTGCGGAGCAAGGCCACCGCAAGGGTGCAGGTAATGACACGCGGCAGGGCATCTACGTCTTCACGGCGGACGGTGAAGTGCTGTGGGCCAAAAACACTGGCCACGATGCGGCATACACGAAGGGCGAATTGAAACGCGCGCTCGCTCAATATCAACGACTCCCCGCCACCCGTCGCGCCGCCGGTGCGGTCACGGTGCCGGTACACGGTCCTCTCGACCCCAATTACACGCGCACGCCTCCGACTGGTGGGCTGATTTTGAAAGTGAACACCCGCATTCTGGACAAGAAGGACGGCGCTTACACGAAGGGCAGTTGTGATCGCGTGGGGGGTGCGATGTCGGCACGGGATTACCTCTGGCTCACCAAGCCCGAGGTGCAATCGCTCGCCCCGCCGAACACCGAGGAAGGGTTTACCTACGACGTACCGAAGAAACTTGCGGATCGGATCGCTCGCTTCAATTTGGTCGATAACACGCGGGGAGAACCGCTCCCGTGGGGGCAGCAAGACGTTCGCAAATGCCGGATGACCCTGACCGCCGTCGGTGGCAATGCGGAGTACATCGAGTTGCGTTTGGACGGGGAAGCGGTGATGGCATCCGATGCCGACCCCGTGAAAGCGGAGACGGGGTACGACGTGCGGTTGCTCGGCAAACTCCGCTACGTGCTCGCCAAGCAGACGTTCGACCAGTTTGAAGTGGCCGCCGTGGGCGACCACTGGGGCGACGGGCCGTTCACCAAAGGCGCCCGCCCCGGACGCCACCCGCTTGGCGTCACCTTCGGCCTCGTCACGGGCGACAACCCGGCCGACCGCGTCCCCCCGCAAGCCGCCCGCAACCAGGACGATTACTTCGGGAAGTAAGCCGAGTGATCGCCGGTCGCCTTTTCAACCCAGACTTTCACCCCCCACGCCACTATGTAGCTCTGCACGATGACCGGGGTCCACCAGATCACCGGGAGTAGTGCCATATAAATTGCTGCGTTGAAGCTGAGATACCCGAGTGTGGCCCACAACTGGAGTCGAGGATTGTGCGACTGGGCGACCCACGTGGCGACTTGCACGATCGGTAACAGCAGCACGATCAAATCAAATCCCCACGCGCCGTAGCCGGTTGTCATGAACGACACGAGGACGATTCGCGGCAACTCTTGCTCCCAGTTCCACACCTTGCGTTGCCAGAACCAGTACGCCACAAGTAGTAGGGTTGCGAGCACCGACGGGGCGAACTGCACGGCCATGCTGTTGTTGAAATACACGCCAAGTTTGGAAGCCAAAATCGGCGGATCCCAGTCGGCAGTGGAGTAGTGGAACTCGTCCGTCGGCGCGCGGGTTGCTTCGACGTATTGCGACCACACTTCCGCGTTCCAGATCATCGGGAACAGCGCACACGCCACGAGTAGCCCGCTACCAACCAGCACCGCTTTCCGCGTCTTCGGGGTGATGATCGCATCGCACGCTAACAACACTGCAAACGGTAACAGCAGGTGTGGCTTCACCGCCGTGAACGCCATCACGGCGCCAGCCCAACTGGGGCGTCCCATTCGCATTGCCACTAAAAAACCGACCACCCCGAACAGCATGAACCCCGGAATTTGCCCCAATCGCATCAGGAACAGCATCGGTGCGAACGCCAACGCCAACAAGATCGGTACCCAAAAATGACGTTCCGCCCCACCGTACAATCGCCACGCCGCCACGCACGCCCATAAAATCACCGCACACTGAATCGCGGACCACAGCATGAAGCCGACGCCCCACGGCAGCCACGCCAGCGGCAACACGAGCGGGAACACCCACGGCGGGTTCCACATGCTCTGCGCACGCGAATCGGCCCACCCGAAGCGTGACTGGTACTCCAGAAGCGACCGCCCATCATAAGGGTTGCCGCCCTGTGCCAAGACCCGCGCGGCCGCTCCGTATTCCGTGAAATCAACCGCCCCACCGGCGCTGTCCGGTATCCACAGCCCAACGATTCCCGCAAGCATCACGACTGCGATGAGTGTCAGGATGAACCACGATGGTCGTAAAGATTGTGTCGGCATTTAACGATAACTCGATGCGTGGAGAAGTTGTTAAGGTTCAAATCCGCCACACCCGCAACCCCTCTCCGACGCGGAGGTCAACGATGACTGTTGTGGGTGGGAGCTGCATTTCTCTAGTTCAACACAACTCGTTATCCATACCCCAGCTTCGCTATCAGGTCGCCCCAGCGTGTTGTGATCGCGGCGCGTTGGGTGTCGGTCAGGGTGTACTTGTTGGTTTCGTAGGTGCGGGTGCGGATGGCGTAGGCTTCGATTTTGGGTTTGACGGTCTCGAAGTCGCCGAGTTGCAAACCGTCGTAGACGTGGTGCATTCCGCCGATCAAGTCTTTGACGAAATCTTCGTAGCGAACTTCGACGAGGTGCCCGGCGGGGATCATGTCCTTGGTGGCGAGGTAGCGTTCCGTGATGGTGCGGAATTCGCGGTATACCTTTTCTTCCAAGTGTTCGCCGCCGCGTGGGGTTTGCAAGCCGTGGCTCTTGGCCAGCGACATCCACAGGTTCATCGTGCTGGCGAACAGCGTGTAGGGGTCGCGGCGGATGTGGACGAACTTGGCGTCGGGAAAGAGTTCGAGCAGTTCCGGGATGCGGGCGGTGTGCGGCGGAGACTTCAACACCAACCGGCGCGGGTCACGGACCGCGAGGGTTTTCACGAACCGTTCGAGGGTCCGTTTCCAGTGCGCTTTTTCACGCGGAGTTAGCCCGGACAGATCGAGGGCGCCCGGCGATAGCGGCGGATTGTTTGGGAACGCGATGTCGGTGTAGGTGCTCGGTTCGCCGAGCAAGCACAAGGCAAATTCGTCCTCTTGCGGGCGGTCCCACCCGGCGGCCATGTTGTCCATCGGGCGCTTGTTGGGCATCAGGAAGCCGAGATATTCTTTGAAGAACCGCTCACTGACAAGGCTATGGCACGGCATGAAGCAATCGTGCGTCGTCGGCGTGCTGAAGCGGTCGTCGAGTATTAGTAATTCGTGCAACAACGTGGTGCCGGTTCGCCAGTGTCCCAGCACGAACAACGGCGGGTGTTGCAGTTTCACATCGTGGATGCGGTCGTTGTACAGCCCATGTTGAACCCAGCGAAAAAACGTGTTGGCGAGCGTCACGCACGACATGATCCCGGCGATGTACCAGAACGGCGGTTCCACCGCGAAACGATTTTGGCTGAGCAACCGCAGCCACGCGAAGTAGTCGAGTCCCTCCCACAAACGTGGCGACCAATCCCGCGGCTTCTTATCAGACATTTCGTGCCGTTGTTTGGGTGTGCAATTGTTGGGAAAGCGGTCCGAATTTATTCACCACAGAGGGCACGGAGAGCCACAGAGAAAATCAAAACAAATTCTTATGGTTTCCTC
>JAYSXU010000726.1:0-9150 GCA_043716965.1 Fimbriiglobus sp. | reverse complement strand
GGATATCGACCCGTTTGTCGTCCTCGATCACGTCGAATGTGACGATCAGCATGTCAAGAAACATCACACGAACCGTGCTGTACCGACTTTCGCCTTGGCTCATTGGAACATACGTCAAGAGATGTTCAAGTTGCTCGACGAGTTTTGTTAAATGGTCTTGGTGGTTGGGATGGGCCAACCAGATCGCTGCGAGTTGTTCTAAAGCATCGGCCTTCCAATTGAGATCGTACATAATGCACCAAGTGGTTGAGTTTCCGCCACTATCTGGTGCCGTGGCTGCCGCCCATGAGCATTGCTCGGGCAGACGAAGCCGGGCATCCGGGTCTGATGTATAACCCCCGGATCTAGACTCGTCAGCACCCGAGAAAAAAAATGCAAAATTACAATTGAGATCTACTTCAAACTCTTTAACCGAGCGAGCACCTCTTCAGTAGTATGGCCACCGGGCTGTTTGCGGACCCGTTCGAGTTCGTCTTCAGTGACCGAATTGATGGCATACTGGTACAGCAGCTTCGTGTAGAATTTCGGTGAAAGGAAAAATCCACAGAGGTGCCCTGACTGATCTTGTACCTCAACCTGTTCGCCGTGCCGTTGCAGTTCTTCCAAAACGGCGGGCTGCAATTTCTGAAATGCCATGTGTGTCACCTCGAAACGGGGAGATGCAGGCAAGTGTAAACTCGCCCACATCCAAATTATACGAGAAGATGAATTCTTTCATCTCGTCTTTACAAAGTTCACTGCGGCAATTATTGATTTGGGGTCAAATTCGGTTTACTTATCCCGCTTCGCACTTTCACCCAACGCGGCTTGGGCGGCGGCGAGGCGGGCGATGGGGACGCGGAACGGGGAGCAGCTCACGTAGTCCATGCCGATCTTGTGGCAGAAGTGGACGCTGTCCGGGTCGCCGCCGTGTTCGCCGCAGATGCCGACTTTCAGGTGCTGGTTCGCTTTGGCCTTGCGGCTGTCGCGGCCTAGCTTGATGCCCATCTCGATCAGTTTGCCGACGCCGTTGATGTCGATCGATTGGAACGGATCGACCGGGAGAATCTTCTCCTTCAAGTAGGTCGGCATGAACCACTTGATGTCGTCGCGGCTGAAGCCGAAGGTCATTTGCGTAAGGTCGTTGGTGCCGAAGCTAAAGAACTCCGCTTCCTCGGCGACCTTGTCGGCCACAAGGCAGGCGCGTGGGATCTCGATCATGGTGCCGATTTGGTACTCGACTTTGACCCCGGCCTTTGTCATGCACTCTTCGGCGGTCGTGATGGCCCGCTTCTTGAGGATGACGAGTTCTTCGACGGTGCCGATGAGCGGGATCATGATCTCGGGGAGAACGCTGATGCCCTTCTTCTTCACCTCGATGGCGGCCTCAATGATTGCCCGGACTTGCATGTCGCCGATTTCGGGGAACACGATCGGCAGCCGGCAACCCCGGAAGCCCATCATCGGGTTCATTTCGTGCAGCTCTTCGACCCGTTGATGAATCGCTTCGACGGTCACGCCAATCTGCTTGGCGACTTCCTCGGTCCCCTTGACGTTGTCCTTCTGAGGAAGGAATTCGTGCAGCGGCGGGTCGAGCAAGCGGATGGTTACGGGTAGCCCGGCCATCGCTTCAAAGATGCCGACGAAGTCGGCTTTCTGGAACGGCTCGATCTTGGCGAGCGCGGCTTTGCGACCGGCTTCGTCGGTGGCGAGGATCATTTGCCGAACCGCCGAGATGCGGTCGTCGCCGAAGAACATGTGTTCGGTGCGGCACAGGCCAATGCCTTCGGCGCCGAACCCGCGCGCTTTGATCGCGTCCGCTGGGGTGTCAGCGTTGGTGCGAATCTTCAGCTTGCGAACCTTGTCCGCCCATGTCATCAGCGTCGAAAAGTCGCCCGTCATCGTCGGGTCAACGGTGGGCACTTTGCCGATCAT
The DNA here is from genome assembly GCA_043716965.1 of Fimbriiglobus sp. Lineage (GTDB taxonomy): Bacteria > Planctomycetota > Planctomycetia > Gemmatales > Gemmataceae > Fimbriiglobus. The sequence continues at coordinate 7,236 of JAYSXU010000726.1, read as the reverse complement.
CACGTCACCCGTTGTGCCGTTGATCGTCATGAACTCGCCCGCCTTGACGGTCTTCCCGGCGATAACCAAAAGTTGTTTCGCTTCGTCAATCTTCATCGCTTCGCAGCCGACGACGCACGGCTTACCCCACCCGCGTGCCACCACCGCAGCGTGGCTGGCTTTGCCACCAGTGCTGGTAAGAATGCCTTTCGCCAAGTGCATCCCGGCAACGTCTTCGGGGGACGTTTCTTTGCGGACGAGCAAGATTGGGTCGTTGGGGTGATTCTTCGCGTGTTCCACGACGGCTTCGGCGGAAAGCAGCACGATCCCCGTCGCACCACCAGGACTGGCGGCGATGCCTTGGGCGACGACTTCGACCTTGGCTTTCGGGTCGAGTTGCGGCAACAACAAGTGGTTCAAGGAGTCCGGCGGCACGCGCTTGATGGCGGTCGTTTCGTCGATCTTCTTCTCGTGGACCATTTCTACGGCGATGCGCACGGCGGCGGTGCCGGTTCGCTTGCCGGAGCGGGTTTGCAGCATGTACAACGTGCCGTCTTGCACGGTGAATTCGATGTCCTGCATCTCCTTGTAATGCTGTTCCAGCTTCTCGCGGATTTCGCAGAGTTGCTTGTAGACGCGCGGCATCTGTTCATCAAGCTTAGCAATCGGTTCTGGTGTGCGAATCCCGGCCACGACATCTTCGCCTTGGGCATTAATGAGGTAATCACCGTAGAAGACGTTCTCGCCGGTGTTCGGATCGCGGGTGAACGCGACGCCCGTCCCGGACCCTTCGCCCATGTTGCCGAACACCATCGCCTGCACGTTCACTGCGGTGCCCTTCAGCCCGGTGATGCGTTCAATGCGGCGGTATTCGATGGCTTTTTTGCCGTTCCACGAATTGAACACGGCGTTGATGGACAGCATCAGTTGCTTACGTGGGTCTTGCGGGAAGTCGTCCCCGACGTGCTTCTTGTAAACGGCCTTGTACCGTTTCACCAATTCTTTGAGGTCGTCCGCGGACAACTCGGTGTCGAGCTTGACGTTCTTCTCGTGCTTCAAGCTGTGGATTTCATGCTCGAACGCTTCGTGCTCGCAACCCATCGCGGTGGAGCCGAACATGTCGATAAGACGGCGATAGCTGTCGTAGGCGAAGCGTGGGTTGCCGGTCTTTTTGGCCAACCCTTCCACGCTGGTATCGGTCAGCCCGAGGTTCAGAATCGTGTTCATCATCCCCGGCATCGACAGTGCCGCACCGGAGCGGACGGACACCAAAATTGGGTCCACCGGGTCGCCGAACTTCTTGCCGCCGAAGTCCGCTTCCATCTTCTTGATGGCTTCATTGATTTCCGGAATGGCCGCTTCCGGAATCTTCTGTCCGAGTTCGTAAAACGCCGCGCACACTTCTGTCGTGATGGTGAATCCCGGCGGAACTGGAATCCCGATCGTACACATTTCGGCAAGATTCGCCCCCTTCCCGCCAAGCAACTCCTTCATCGTGCCATTGCCGTCTGCCGTCTTACCGCCGAAATAGTACACATGCTTCGTAGACATCGGAACAAATCTCTGGAAGGGAGGAACCGTTCGCCACCGAAATGGGGCCGTGAACAAATATCGAAGTCTGATTTAGCGGAACGACTGGTGATAGGCAAACCGATGGGCATCGGGTAGAATTGTGAAGTCAAGCAAAAACCGGAGACTACACGATGTACACCACCACAATCGACAAAGCCACAATCCCCGCCGAACTGATCCCCGGCGTCGATGCCGCAAATCTCAAGTTGGAACTGACTCTCAAAGAACTGGGTCGAGCATTCAACGTGTCAGCAAGATGGCACGGCGGCTTGATTCACGGTGAACAAAACATCTTTTTGGATCTGGTCGCGGTCAACGATGCCAAAGAGTACGCGGTAAAGAACATCGGCTACCCAGCACTTGAATTTCTTGAACCGGACCAAACGAAATTGCCCAGTCTGGCGGATCAACATTTGGCCTTCGCTAATGAACTATCCCGATTGAATCTCGACGTACTCTTTGCCATGCGTGATCGTGCTGAATCACTCAGCCCTGTCGGAGCACAATAGCAATGCCCGGCCTCACACTTTCAGATCGAGTCGAGGAGTTGCGGCGTGATGTGACAACATTGCAAGTAGCGATAACCCGCGAAGAAATCGGCAATAACTATTCTCGTAAAATGACGCAGGAAAATCACGAACGACTCCGTGCCTCCATCGATAAACTCACCGACAAATGCAACACACTCGACAATCGCATCACATCTCTCGAAGAACGCGCCAAGTCGCTGGAGAAACTGAACGATCGCACCTGGCAAATCGCCCCGATGGTCATTTCTGTTGCTGGGGTGCTGATTTCCCTTCTCGTCGCCTACTTCAAAAAGTGAACACTCTGCGGAATAAACCGGCCCTTGTGTCGTGTTCAATATCAACATGACCGCTTCGCAACTGGCCGAATGGTTCGATGCTCACGCGGCACCTTTGACGCTCTTCGCGCGGCAGCACTGTGGCGATCCCGAAGCCGTCGTGCAAGATGCGTTTTGCAAGTTTGCGCACCAACGCACACTGCCGGACGAACCTGTCGCATGGCTGTATCGCGTGGTGCGGAATGGGGCGATTGACGCAGGGCGGGCGGAGCGTCGGCGTGCGAAGCGGGAAGCGATCGTGGCCAAGCCTGTGCGGTGGTTTGCCGAAACGGCGGTGGATGGACTGGAGGCGATTGAAGCGGTGGCGGCACTGGAATCGTTGCCACAAGAACAACGGGAAGTCATCGTGGCGCGGCTCTGGGGTGGGATGAACCTCGAACAAATTGCCGCCACGGTCGGGTGTTCGGCCAGCACGGTTTACCGGCGGTATGAAACAGGACTTGCGACTTTACGCGAACGCTTGGAGGGTCAATCATGATCGACAAACTGAGCCGATTTACCCCGGTGACAACATTGAACCGGGACGAGATGTTCTTTCAAGCGGGCCGCGCTTCGGTTCACAGTCCACGCATCTGGAAATGGCTGGTGTGCGGATTGGCGCTGTCACAATCCGTCACGTTGGCTGCATGGTTTTGGCTGACGCCGGTTACCAGTAGGCCGGTCGTACCCACGATGGCTGTTGAAGCCACGCCACTGTTGATTCCCGAGACACCACCACGGGCGCCATCACCCCTGACACCCGAACCGAGTTCGTATCTCGAACTTTCTCGCCGCATGACGGACGACGGATTTCCGCGCTCGGCTCCTGGTCCAAACGATACCGGGCCGGTTTCACCACCGCTGACCGCCGGTAGCCGACTTACCGCGAGTCATCACCTGAACTTTTAACCCTGATTCGTCCGGAGTTGATCATGAACCGACAATTGTTTGCTGTGGTGTTACTGTTGCTCGCGTCATCCCTCAGCCAAGCCCAACCGGAGCCGGAGCCACTCGATGACAAAGTCATAATTCCGCTGATGCTCTCCCCTGCTCCGCTGCCCAAGCCGCTGTCGCGGTATTACCTCTACCCGGAATACGGCGACCAGCAACCAGGGGAGCGCGTCTCCGGGTTCATGAAGTGCTTCATGGAGCAGGCGTTTTTTTTTAACGGTGACAATGACCTGAAGCGTAACAAATGGCTCGAAATGTCACTCGCCGAATTGCCGGCTAACGTGCGGGAACTGGCCGGGATTCATGACGGCATCGCCTACTCGCCCAAGTACGCCAAGTTGATGGTCTACATGGATCAGGCGGCACGGTACACCCGCGTCGAGTGGAACGAGTGGTTCAACGTTCGCAACGATGGCATCAACACGTTGCTACCCGAAGTGCAAAAGATGCGCACCCTGGCCGTGGTGTTGAAACTGCGAATGCGGGGCGAAATCAAAAACGGGGAATTTGATCGGGCGATCCAAACTGCAAAAACGATGTTCGGGCTGGCTCAAGCCCTGGAGCAACACCCGTCGGTGATCGGTAACCTCGTCGGTATTGCCATCGCACAAATTACGGTGAACGGGTTGGAAGAAATGGTTCAGCAACCGGGGTGTCCGAACCTGTTCTGGTCGTTCGTCGATTTGCCGAGTCCGGTACTGAGCATTCGGCGGGGCCTTGAAGGGGAACGGGTCTTCTTGTTCGCTCAGCTGAAAGATTTCATGGTCGCGGATCGGGCGTTCAGTCAACTCGAACTGGACCGTTATTTGAAGTACATGGACGAAATCCTTTCCGCGTCCGGAGGTTCCGAGGACGGTGCCCTGAGCAAAGTGATCCAACAACCGCGGGTTCGGTTCGCCATGTTCGCCCTCGATGAAAAACGGGTCGCCGCAGCGCGAGAACGGCTGACCGTGTACGGCAAGTTGAAGCCGGACGCCGTCAAAACGTTTTCGCCACTCCAAGTCGTCATCACCGATGACCTCTTGCAATTTGAAATCATACGCGACGACATGATGAAAGGGTTAAACTTGCGGACAGCCGCTGAACGAGAAAAATTCATGGACGAAAAGCTGCTACGAAGTATGCGATCGGAGCTAGTTCTCGCGCCGATCTTGTTGCCCGCACTTTCACGAGCCAGTGCCGCCACCGCGAGACTCGATCAACGGATCGCCTATCTCCGGATCGTCGAAGCACTCCGACTCCATGCCCTCAGCAACGGTGGCAAACTCCCCGCTACACTCGCTGAAATCCAACTCCCGATTCCACTGGACCCCATTTCTGGCAAGGTATTCGAGTACAGCGTGAAGGAGGGCGTCGCCACACTACATGGTGAAACCCCACTACGGGGTAACCCACAGATGAACCGTTACTACGAAATCCGGTTGCGAAAATAGTTCCTCTTGCCGCCAGTTGATTCCGAGGGTATTCGCACGTCACCAGGGTGGGGTTTCTCTCGGAGGGCATGCGATGCAACGGTTGGCGATCTTCACGGTAATCGTTGCGATTGTGACAGCCACGGGGTGTACGCTCGACGAGTTCAGCCGCAACCAAGGCGGCTTTCGCAACAAGCCGGTGGACGTTCCCGATGTCTCGCCCGCGAGTCGGGAATTGTCTGCACGTGTCGATGCCCTCGGGCATGAACTGATGACTCAGAACCCGTTTCTGGGCGTGAACCCGACGTTTAGCGTGGTCGGTCGGAAAGAGCTAGAGATCTACCACCCGGACCAAAACGGCGTGATGATTTCCGAAGGGCTAGTGGAACGCTGCAAAAACGATCAAGAACTGTCAGCAGTGCTCGCTACCGAACTGGCGAAGATGAGTGCCGAGGCGCGGGCCAGCAAGCGGATGCGAATCGCGGAGCCGTTGCCAATGCTCGCGGATGCGGGGGCCGCAACACCCGGTGGCAATGCCGACCCGAACCAATTGACCGCCCAGGCGATTTTCGACAAGCAACTCGCGCCATCGTCGCGTAGCAAATCGAAGACACTCGAAGACCCCGACAAGATCGCCGCGTCCATTCTGCAAAGTGCAGGCATTGACGTGGCCACCTTGCAGAAAGTCGCCCCACTTCTGGAAGAATCGAGACGAAAAAGCTCGACCGGCAAGCAACTCGGCGCACGTGGTGACGCCCCAAAGTGGTCGCAGTGATTCACTTCTCGCTCGATTCCTTTGCGCGGCACGCTTGCACTCACTCGCAGAAATTGTATTTTGTTATCAACCTTTAGGAATGTCCTCTCTCTCCTTGTTTGAGGTTGAACTTTTCATGCACACTCTCCCTCGTGCAATCGCGTTGCTGGTCGCAGGCATTGTCATTTTGGCGATCCCAGCTTGCGGTAAAAATGGCGGCGGCGGTGGTTCCACTTCGACGAAGAAAGCCAAAGTCGCTGTCGTCAGTAACTGCACCGCCGAGTTCTGGTCGATCGCCGAAGCGGGTGCGATGAAGGCGTCGAAGGATTTCGATGTCGATGTCGTGTTCCGGCAACCGAAGTCGAACACCGTGGTCGATCAGATGGACATCGTGAACGACCTCGTTCGCGTCGGTGTCAACGGACTGGCAGTCAGTGTGAACAAGCCGGACGAACAAACGCCCGCGCTCCAGGGGATTGCCGGGAAGGTGAACCTCATCACGATGGACAACGACGCGAAAGATAGCAAACGCAAGTGCTACATCGGCGTGAACAACTACGAAGCCGGGAAAGCGGTCGGGCGGTTGATTAAGAAAGCATTACCGAACGGCGGGACGCTCGCACTGTTTATCGGCACCACGGCTTCCGCGAATGCAATTGATCGAATTGGTGGCGTACTCGATGAACTCGCGGATAAAAAAGATGCCCCCCGCAACGCCGGAGCCACGGTCGGCAAGTTCAAGCTCGACGGCATTTACACCGATGACACGGACCAAGTGAAGGCCCAGGACAAGGCGAAGGACGTACTCGAAAAGCTGCGTGGCACGCCGAACCTGTGTATGGTCGGCCTGTACGCCTACAACCCGCCGGCCATCTTGATGGGCGCCCGAGCAAAAGGGCTTGTTGGCAAAGTCACCATCGTCGGCTTCGATGAAGACTGGACCACGTTGAAGGGGATTCAAGACGGCGAAATCTTGGGCACCGTCGTGCAAGACCCGTTCAACTACGGCTACAAATCGGTGGAGATTCTTGCGGCACTCGCCAAAGGTGATTCGTCCAAAGCGAAGGACCAAGACATTGCTTACCGCGTCGTGACTAAAGACGGCGCACCGGACGAGACCGTCAACGGCGTGAAGGTTCTGAACATCAAAGGGACCGAGTTCGAGGCGAAATTGCGCGCGGATTTGGACTCGGTCAAAAAGTAATCCCTAGCGTGTCACCGCGCCGCTCTTCGCGGTGACACAACTCCCCTCGCAATAAACACCCCATGCCCACCACTCCACCACTCTTGGAAGCGCTGCACGTCCGCAAGCAGTTCCCAGGCGTGGTTGCGCTGGACAATGTCTCCATCGCTGTGCAACGGGGGGAAGTCTTGGCCGTGGTCGGGGAGAACGGTGCTGGCAAATCGACGTTGATGAAGATTCTCGCCGGGGTGTATCAACCCGACGGTGGCGAGTTGCGGTTGAACGGCGAAGTGGTTCACTTCCGTGGTCCTGCCGAGGCGTTGCAAGCGGGCATTATTCTGATTCACCAAGAACTGAGTCTGGCGGAAAACCTCACGGTCGTTGACAACCTGTTCCTGGGCCGCGAGCGGACCTCGGGTGGGGTGTTGCAGTGGTTGAATTCGCGCACCATGACCCGTGAAGCGGAGACGATGTTGCGGCGTGTGGGCCTACCGGAAGAACTCCTGACCGTTCGCGTCGCGCAGTTGTCACCGGGGCAAAA
>JAYSXU010000725.1:0-3068 GCA_043716965.1 Fimbriiglobus sp. | reverse complement strand
GAAGTGCCCGGATCACCAGCCACGCGCTCGACCCAAAAAAGGCCACAGTCAGGCCGAGGAACCCAATGAGACGCATCATGGTCTGACTCCTACTTCGGGCGGTCGCCCTGTTTCTTGCGAATGAGAGCGTTGGGAATAAGCGGCCAGGGCGGCGCGAGCTGGCTCGTGTGACGGGTTGATGAGCAGGACGCTGTTTAGCAATTTCAGCCCCTCGTCTTCCTGGCCATTTTGCAGCAGAAACAAGCCCATTTGATACCGCGGCTCCGTCTCGTTGGGTGCGGCCAGGACGTCGCTGCGCAACTGTGTAATCCGGCCATCCCGGATTTCCAGTTGACGGAGCCGGCCGTCAACCCGCGCGACCTCCTCGGCGGTTCCGCCGGCCTCCTCCAGGCACCGCAGGAGAAAGCGATGCGCGTCCAGATTGCTCGGGTCCGCTTCGACGGCCCAGCGGAAGTACGGCACTGCGGAGGCGACCCCTCCCTCGCGGAGTGTGAGTCGGCCCCGCTCGACCAGGACAGCGGCCCGCGCCGGCTGCTCGGCCAGGAAGGCGTCCAAAACTTGCCGGGCGTCCGCGAAGCGCCCCAGGTCTTGCCAACAACGCCCCAACCCGAGGACCACGTCGTGGCTTTTCTGTCCGCGCTCGTACAGCCAACCGTATTCATGGACAGCCGTTTCGGTTTGGCCGACGTGTTCGTTGGCTTCCGCATATATCAACCGGGCTTCCACGGAGCCAGGCCGAAGCTCCACCGCTCGTCGGGCGTCTTCCAGGGAGTTGTGCCATTTCTGCAACTGGCCCGAAATCTGCGCTCGCCATGCCAGTGCCCTGGGGTGACGTGGTCGCTCCGCCAGCAAATCGTCGAGACAGGCCATTGCTTCCGCGAGACGCCCCGAGATGAGGTAATCCCGAGCCAGGGCTTCGAGCAGGAGGGCCGCGTCCGGGTCGCCTTTTCCCAGGCGGGACCGTAACCACACTTCCTTGTCCCCAAGTTAGCCGCGTTCCGCCAGCAACAGGACGCGCTCCAAGGAACTCGCGGGCGTCGGGCGATGACGGCGGTCGAACTCGTCGAGATGGTACTCAGCGGCCTCCGGATCAGCGGCGATGCGTTTGGCCCGGACGGCAACCAGGCGGGCCTCGGCGTCGGAAGGGCGGACGCGCAGGTAATCGTCCAACACCCTGCCGGCTTCCTCGAAGTGCAAGTCGGCGATCAAGTTCTCAGCGGTGTGGAGTTGATGACGGGTCCACCAGCGCAAGCCGAACAGGCCGCCGCCGCCGCCGGCAAGGATCAGCACTCCTACGCCGAGCAACCAACGGCGGCGGCGGCGCAGCAGGGAATGGTTCGGCGGATTCATCGGGAAGAAGGAACCTCGCTGCCTTGTCCGGAATGGATTGCTTCCATGTTAGACGACTGGTGCCGAATAGCCAACGGCTGCCGCAATGCCGATTGTTAGGCCCGTTGTGCGTGCTTGAAATCGCAACGCGGATCACTTCACCCGATCCCTTCGACCTCTTCGTTGAGGTGGGACCAACGTTCTTCGGCTTCGTCGAGTTGAGTAGTAACGGTTTCGACTTCCGTCTCCAGGCGGAGGGCTTCGGCCTCTTTCGTGGACTTGAGCCACTGGTCGGTGAGGGCTTTTTTCTGCGCGTCGAGTTGGGCGATGGTGCGTTCCAGGGTCTTCATTTCTTTGCGAATGTCTTTCTCGGATCGCGGCGCCGAGTTGTGCGCCAAGGCAGGGGCGGACGTGACCGCATCGGGCGGGAGTTTGGTCTTTTGGGTGGCCGCCAACTCGCGCTCGCCGGCTTCAATCTCTTTGTTGACCGAGTACAGGTAGGCCTCGTACTGGCCGCTGTAGTTCGTCACGTGGCCGTCGCGCACTTCCACGATGCAGGTTGCCACCGTTTTCAAGAAGTGCCGGTCGTGGCTCGTGAAAATGACGGTCCCCTGGTACTCCAACAGGGCGTCGGCCAGCGCTTCCACGGTGTCCACATCCAGGTGGTTACCCGGTTCGTCCAAGATCAAAATGTTGTAATCGCTGAGCAAGATGCCCGCCATGCACAACCGCGCCCGTTCACCCCCGGACAGCACGGAGATGGACTTCTTGATCGCCTGACCGCGAAACAAGAACGACCCCGCGAGGTCCAGGACTTCTTGAATCTTCTTGCCGTTCGCGGCTTGCGAAAACAGGTAATCTTCGACCGTCTGGTTGTCCGGCAAACTGGTGTACACGTGCTGGGCGTAGACGCCGATCGTACACCCGTGCCCCCACCGAACTTCCCCCGCCAACGGCTTCAGGGAGTTCACCAGCGTGCGGAGGAACGTCGTTTTGCCCTGGCCGTTGTCGCCGACGATCGCCGCCCGGACGCCGTGGTCGAGTTCGAGTTGAACGTCGGTGGCGATTTCCCGTTCGGGGTAGCCAATCACCAAATCGCGGCACCGCAGTGCCGGACCTTTGCGTGCTTGGACCTTCGGCGCGCGGATTCGCGGGATCGGTTCATCCATCGCAATCTGGGTGAACTCGAGTTTCTCCAGTTGCTTGCTGCGCGATTGTGCTAGCTTGGCGCTACTGGCGCGGGCGCGGTTTCGCGCGATGAAGTCTTCGAGCTGGCGCTTCTTGGCCATCATGGCTTCGTTCGTCCGCTCGTCCTGCAAGCGTTTCTCTTTGTGGTACTCCAGGTACGCGTCCACCTTGCCGGGGAAGTTCGTCAGCTTGCCCCGCGACAGGTCGAGGGTGTGGTTGCAGGTGGCCGCCAGGAACGCCCGGTCGTGGGACACGATCAAACACCCGGCGCGGTAACCTTGTAGGAAGTGTTCCAGCAGAATCTGGGTCCGCAGGTCGAGGAAGTTGGTCGGCTCGTCCAGCATCAACAGGTTCGGTTCGTGCAACAGCAATGCGGACAACTTCACGCGGGTTTGCCACCCGCCGGACAGCTTCGCAATCGGGCCGTCGAGGTAGGCACCCTTCAGTTCAAACCGCCCCGCGATTTCACCACACTTCCAATCCGGTTGGCCGCTGTCCCGCATCAAAAATTCGAGCGAGGTCTCGCCGGGCAAGAACGGGTCGTGTTGCCG
>JAYSXU010000724.1:0-3070 GCA_043716965.1 Fimbriiglobus sp. | reverse complement strand
TGGTCAACCGTTCGATCGTGCCGCGTCGGGTGTCGCCACTTCGCAGCACCAACACGTCTTCTTTGCTAGCATCCAGTATGGTTTCGGTCGGCGATGTGAACCAGACACTCCGGATGGTGGAAAGCGGAACGGTCCAAACTGCGCCGGCAGGAGTACCAATCGTCGGCATCAGTTGAAGTGCCCGCGAATCCCCACCCGTCACCCGACCGGCGATGCGATCCCCGTTCGCCAGAATTACCATCGGCTGTGTCGGCAAATCCGAGAGAGCCACCCCCGCACGTCGCAAGCAAATCAGTTGCCCCGCCGCAACAGGTGGCCCCGCCTTCCACACGACCTCCCACCCCACACCGATTTTCGCCACAACCCCGGACGATGTTGTCCCCTCTACGGTCGTCGCCAAAAATTGCGGCTCCGAAGCGACGGGCGGAGCCGCCAACAAAACGGCAAGGGCGACGAATAGCTGCGCCATGTGTTCACGCCATCAGAAGTTGAAGGTAACGGTCACCCCCAGTCTATCCAAAAGCGTGCCCGCAACTACTTCCACTCGAACTTCCAGAGTTTGGTTTCGCCTTCTTTCAGTTCGATGATTGTGCGCTGCATTTGTTGCTGGCCATTCTCGCCCTGTAACGTGACGGCCCATTTTCCCGCAGGAAGTTCATTGATGTGGAACTTGCCTTTGTCGTCCGGTGAGACCGTCGTGCTGATTTGATCCCCGATGTCGGACATCAGCGTCACGTAGAAAGTTTTCGCCGACTCGTTCTCTGGAAGAGCAACTTCCCCGACCAGCACCGATTCCGGCTTCAAGTCGAGTTTCATTTCCTGGCTACCGTCCCGCCACCCGATCCGCTTGCGAGCAAAACCGGGTGCCTGCACAACGATTGTTGCACCGGAGAAGGACAGCGATGGAAAATCGACCTCACCATCAGCATCGGTTCGACCACAAAGCGTGTTCGAGAACCCGTTCTTTTCGGATCCCCACGTGTATCCGTGCTCGAAATCGTCAGTGCTATCGATCAGTGTGACGCGGGCCGGCGAGATCGGCAGACCGTGGTTTGCCGTAAACAACCGGAGCTTCAATCGAGACGGGGCACCGGCTTGAATGATCGTCGCTTTGTCCTTTGCAAGTTTATTGATCGGCATGATTTTCACACGATCCACCACGGCTTCGCCGTGCCCGACCGCGTATACTTGAATTCGATACACGTCGCCGGCGGCCAAGCCGGTCAGGAGGAATGAGCCGTCCGCTGACGTGAACCGCACCCCCATGCCACTATATTCGAGTGAATAGCCGTTCGGTTGCTCCCCCCGGACCCGCTCTTTCGGTGGGGTGGCCGTCACCCGGAAGTTCTTGATCGGTTGACCGGCCCGGTCCAAAACCCGCCCCATGATCGCGCCGCCGTAACTCATCGTCGTTGAGTTATCAACGCCATCCAGATTCAGGGCTTGATCGTGCAGGTCGCTCATTCCGGTTTTCAAGAAGATGAACCGGGCTTGATCCGGAACGCCGTTCAACTCGTATTTCCCGTCCGAGTTCGTGTACGCGCTGGATTCGCTGACCCAACGCGGGTCGCCGCCCATAACCGGGATCGGGCCGGGCGAGCCAATAACGGGCGTGACGCTGACGTTCGCAATCGGTTTGCCGTCCTCGTCGGTCACGACCCCTTTTACCGTGTGTCCTTTTTTTAGCTTGGTGCCTTGGACCTGGTCACCTGCATCCGTGATTTTCAGGAATTCGGGCGGGAAGTCATTTGGGAGAATCGCAAGCCAATTGGGTTCGTCGGGCACTGCGAGTTTGTAAGTTCCATCGGCACCCGTTTTCGTGTCAATCGCACCGATATGGGGTTGATTTCCCCAACGAACTAAAACTCCCTCTACTGGCTTGCCGTCCGACCCAAGTATCGTTCCGGTTACGAATCGACGGTTCATCAACCCCGAAGCGATTTCCTTGGATCCCTTCGCCGGTTGTGGGGTGAGAACAAAGTCGGCGGTCGTGGGTTTGCCAACCGAAGTCATGATTTGCACTTTCTCATTTTCGATGTAATCCGGCGCGCCGGCAGTGAGTTGAGCCGGCCCCCCGTCCGTCACGCCGTCGTATTCAAATTTCCCGTTCGCGTCGCACGCCGTGAACAAAGCGCAGAGCGAGAAAACATGACCGCCCGTGTATCGCCCGACCCAGGCTCCGGGGATCGGCTTGCCGGCTTTGTCCGTCACGCGACCGACGATCATGGCGGCAGGTGGGATTGAGATTTCCAGTTCCGTTTCGGCGCTGGCCGTTGTGTCGAACAGCACCCTGTCCCGGACCCGACCCGGCGCGACGACGAAGTATTCGTGATTCATCCGTCGTAACCCTCCGACGGTGAACCGGCCCTCTTTGTCCGTCGTCAAAACAAGGCCGGTATCGAGATAGAGTTGGGCGCCGATGAGCGGTTTGCCGGTCTCGGATTCGAGGACTCGACCCTTGAACGTGCCACGGTCTTCCAACCGCATGTCGATACGAAGAGTGGCGAGCGCGGGGATGACGTTTACCTCGCGCTTTTGATTCGGCCCACGTCCTTCGCCGCCGTGTGTGTCACGTCTTGCCCAAAAGTACCACTTCCCTGGTGGGAGCGTTAATTCGTAAGCACCCCTGGCGTTCGTCGTCGTTTCTTTGCGGACGAGCGGACCGTGTATATGTTGCGCCGCCCAGACGATCGCACCGCTCGCCGGTGTTCCGTCTGGCATTGTCACCGTGCCTTTGACGACCGATTCTTTCATGACCGAATTGACCGCTAGCGGTGGGACTTTGGGTGCAGGTGTTGCGGGCGGGGCTTTCTTGTCCGGTATTTGTGCCTCGACTTTGGGGAAGGACGCGATGCCGAAGCTTAGCCCGAAGCCGCTGATCACGAGTAGCGTGGCCAGGAGCAGTTTGGTGGGGCCAGTTGTCATAGGTGCTACCTTTTGGGACAGTTCGAGCAGTGTGGCGGGGAGTTCGCTAGAGCATTTTAATTATCCTTGTTGCGTCGATAGCCGGCGTGTCGGATGTAGTTTTCGCATTCTTGAGCGGTGAACCAGTCCAGGCATTCCCCGCACA
>JAYSXU010000723.1:0-3080 GCA_043716965.1 Fimbriiglobus sp. | reverse complement strand
GTTCGTCTTGTAGTCGTGGCCGTGCCAAATCACCACTTTCTCGCGCCGACAAACGGCTAACAATTCCGTGACCACCCGCCAATCGAGCGGCCCGCGATCCGGAATCGAAACCAGCGGTGCCTTGTACTTCGCCGCCTTCTGAATGATTTGTTCGTAGCCAGTGTCATCCGGTGGGTGAAGATAGCCGCAGATCATCTTGTAGCCGAGTGGGTCCAAGAATCGCGGCGAATTCAAGATCGTCTTGTCCGGACCCCCCCCAGAACCCGTGACCACACGAGTATCAAACACAACGGGATTATTCGCAGTCGGCGCCGTAATGCGACGCGGCGGTTCGGCCAAGGTTTGCATGATTCACTCAAGGATGCCAATTAACAGTGTGCGGAGATGTCCCAGTTAGACCGGGCAAATTTTATCGAGCAACGGTCGCAGGCAGCGGTCCCAGTGGTGATGTTCTTCGACAAATTCCCGTCCGGCTGCGCCCAATTCTTGGCGCCGTTCGGGTGATTCGAGAAGTTGCGAAACCGCGTTCACCCATTCCTCCGTGGTCCGGGCCACTAGCAAATGTTTGCCGGGTTCAACACGCAATGCGGCAAGTGCTGGTGGAGCGGCGACGACGGCTTTGGCCATTGCCATTGCTTCCAGAACCTTGTTTTGTAAACCGCGCGACAGCCGCATCGGGACGACGGTGATAGCGGCTTTGGCAACGTAGGGCCGCACGTCGGGGACTTGGCCAATCACCTTGATGCCGGGGAGTTCGCCGAGTTGCTGCACACTGGTTGTGGGCTTGCGACCGATGATCCAGAACTCGGCTTGTGGTTGCTTGGATCGGATCGCCGGCCAGACGTCGTGGGCAAACCAAATCGCCGCGTCAACGTTCGGTAAGTAGTCCAGCGCACCGACAAAAGCGCACGCGGATTCGGTGGGGGCATTCGGATCGACAGGTCGGTAGTAGTCCAAGTCCACGCCGTTCGTGGCCATTGTCGCCGTGCCCACGCCGGCGAACGATTCGTAAACTGTCGCTTCGGCGGCACTGACAATCGACACGGCTTTGGCCCACGTCGGCAAGCTCTGCTCCAGCTTGCGAACTCGTCGGCCTTCAAACTGATAGAGCCACCGCTTTAGCCCCCGGCACGATTCCGCGAAATCGAACCACTTTTGGCTATCCACATCGACCAAATCGACGAAGCTGGGAATGTCTTGCAAGCCGCTTCGCTGGAGGTACGGCGCGAGACTCGATGCGGACACCAACGCGGCATCGAACGTGGCTTCCTGAAGGAACCGCTTCACGACCTCATCGACACCCGGTTCGTGGAAGGCGCCTTCGCTCAAGCTACGAAATGTGAGCGCGGAAAATCCCGCCCGGATCCAACGGAGGTACTTGCCGACGGGTACGATTTCCACCCGTTCGCACATCGCTTGCAATGCCGTCAGTGTTGCCGGGGGTACCGGCTCATCCGCAAGTGCAATGAGTGAAACTTTGGCCCGATTGGCGAGTTGGCGAAGGACGTGGTAATTGCGAATCCGATCGCCCTTGTCCGGTGGAAACGGCACCCGGTGCGTGAGATAAAGTACCCGCGATTCGGTTTGCCGCGGAATTGGTGGGATCGTCGCCGTTTCCTCAGTACGAATCATCAGTCGATCAACTCAATGGATAGGAAAATGACCAATAATCACACAGTTTGAAAATGTGCAGAACTATCCGCCTCTTGGGGCTGGGGTTGTAGCGTCATGCTGCGGAAAAACTGGCCGACGACTTTCCGTTCCGGCAGGAAGAACAGCCGGCGAAGCCACTTCATGGAGAGTCCCGAGGTCTTCATCGCGGTCGCTGTAATTAGGCGAAGGTCGAACCACAGGCTTTGATTGGCAATGTAATAGAGGTCGTAAGCGACTTTGTGTTTGACACTTGTGACGTTGCTATCCGGGCGAAGTTGGAGTTGGGCGAATCCGGTCACACCGGGCTTCACTTCAAGACGGTGATCGTAGCCGGGGACTAAATTCCGCAACCCTTTGGCGTGGATCACTTCCGGCCGTTCCGGCCGTGGGCCGACCAAACTCATCTCGCCGCGAAGCACGTTGAAGAGTTGTGGCAGTTCGTCCAGGTGCGTTGTCCGCAAGAATTTCCCGAGTTTGGTCACCCGCGCGTCGCCTTGTTGCGACCATTGGATGCCAGTCTTGGCTTCGACGTTGTAGCCCATCGTGCGGAGTTTAATGATTGGATAGGGTTCCCCACGGAACCCCGATCGGGTTTGGACGTAAAACCCAGGACCGGGTGACGTCAACCGAACGAGTGCCCAGCAGACGCCAATGATTGGCAATGCCGGTATAGCAATCATGAGCGCGAGGGCGTAATCGAAAGCCGGCTTCATCGCCGCGTACCAGCCGTTGAGGGGCGGCATTTCGACTTTGGCGTCCGTCCCGATCCAGTCGATTTCTGGCCAGGATTGATGCGTGTGGGTGTGATTCAACTTTTCCGGTAAGGAACTCATGGTGTCGCATCGGGGAGTGTAAGGCCAGAATCGGTCGGGGCGACGCGATCCCATTCAGAACCTAAACCCTGGGGCTTACTGCCCGGGCTTATCGTTAGACGTTGTCAGGCCTACCTGAAGTTCCTTCAAGAACGGGATGAGGAATTCATTGGTCGGATCCTTGTCGTTTGAATCAGAAGTTGGTGGAAGTACGCGGTTCACATAGAGCTTGTAAATCAGTCGTTGGCTGGCGAAATCGAACCGCGGGTTTTGGGACGCTTTCCAGACGCCGTCGGTGCCCCAACCCCATGTCACCTGCACCGTCGAGGGCGGAAACGCCCCGGTTTCAAACTTCGTGGTCCAAAACTCCGCCGGCTCGTTCGGGAGGCTGCGAACAGTGGGGTTGCCCAACTGCCGGAAACCCGCACCTTCGTAACAAGTCTCGGGTGTGTGCGCACCCAGTGGACCCGGCTCGCCAAACAGGATCAGCACGCTGACCGCTTGTTTGGTTGTTGTGTTGACGTAGGAACGACTGAGATTCGCTTGGGCTTCCGCAATTCTCAATTCCTTCTCCGGAATCGAGGTCACAGTCCCTTTCCAGGCACCAATCACGAG
>JAYSXU010000722.1:0-9212 GCA_043716965.1 Fimbriiglobus sp. | reverse complement strand
GCCATCTTTCAATACTTCTTCGCCACGATGCACATGTGGATCCCCGGCGCTGCCGTGTGGCCCGTCACGGACGTGGGCGGGTCGATCTTCTCGCTCATCTGCCTCGCCCTGTTTCTGCGCTTTGTGTGGAAGCCCAAGACCGAATTTCGGATGCCGGGCGGTAGCATCTTGAGTCCGACTCAATCAGCCGCCGTGACCGTCGCGGCGGAACACGGCGTCGATCTTCAAGCGGCAATCGCCGACGACAAATCCGAAGCCCCCCTCACGGCGTACACGGTCATGAAGGCGTGGTCACCGTTCGTGATTATGGCCGTGTGTTTGGCGATCATCGGTGCCGTGCGGCAAGCGGAAAAGAAGCACCCGATCGACCTCTGGGTTATCAACTCGTACTACTCGATCGAAATCCCGACGTTGCACAAAGAAGTCGAACGCGCGGAACGGTTGCAGAAAAGGAACGCCACCGACGACGAGAAGAAAGAGGACGCGATCTTCAAGTTCACGTGGCTCAGCGCTGCGGGCACGCCTTGCGTGGTGGCCGTTATCATCTCGGCGTTACTGTTGCGAATCTCACCCGCACAAGCCTGGGCCGTGGTCCGCAAGACGTGCGTGCAAATGAAAATCCCGATCCCGACAATTGCGTGCATGTTGGGCCTCAGTTACGTCACCAAGTATGCCGGGATTGATGCAACACTAGGCGTGGCGTTCGCGGAGACGGGGCAACTCTACCCGTTCTTCGCAGCCATTCTCGGTTGGCTGGGCGTGTTCCTGACGGGCACCGATGCGGGCAGCAACGCCCTGTTCGGCAGCTTGCAAAAGATCACCGCCGGTCAGGTATTTGAATCCGGCGCGTTCAGTGGAAGTGGTCTGATACGTGAACAAGCCGAAGTGCTGATCTGCACCGCCAACAGCACGGGCGGCGTGATGGGGAAAATGATCGACGCCCAAAGCATCTGCGTCGCCACCGCCGGCACGAACCAGATCGGTAAAGAAGCCGACATCTTCAAAGCCGTCATCTGGCACAGCATCTTCTTGGCAAGCATCGTCGGCGGCATCACCGTGCTGCAAGCCTACGTGTGGCCCTTTACGTTGATGGTCCCGGTGCCGTAAAATCCGCAGGGTGATTTAGCCAATCCGATTTCACCACAGAGGGCACAGAGAGCCACAGAGAAGGAAAAATTAGTTTTGGGTTTTCCTCTGTGGCTCTCTGTGCCCTCTGTGGTGAATTGCTTTTTTCTTCAATCGAGAGACACACCATGTTCAAGTTTCTCCTGGCGGCGTTTGGGTTTTCCGTGGTGACTCCGTTTAGTGTGGCAGGGGAGTTCAACAAAGTGCTGGCTGTCGGCGACGAGGCACCGGCATGGGTGGACCTCGAAGGCACGGACGGAAAGAAACACTCGCTGGCAGACTTGAAGGGGAAGGATGTTGTTGTGGTGATCTTCACGTGCAACAGTTGTCCGATTGCAACCGATTACGAGCCGCGCATTTTGGAGTTTGCCAAGCAGTATGCCACATCGGAATCGAAGGTCGCGGTTGTTGCCATCAACGTCAACACGATCAAGGAAGACCAACTGCCGGAAATGACCAAGCGAGCGGTGAAGCAGAAGTACACATTCCCCTACCTCTACGACCCGTCGCAGCAGATCGCCAAGAAGTTCGGCGCGATGTATACGCCAGAGTTTTTCGTGCTGAACGCGGACCGGAAGATCGTGTACCTCGGCGCGATGGACGAAAAAGACCCACCCGCCGAACCTAGCAAGAACTTCCTCGAACTCGCCGTGACGGCCACGCTCAAAGGCAAGAAAGCGTCTGTTGGCGAGACACTCGGGCGCGGGTGCAGGATCCGATTTAATCGCAAGTGATCTACGCGGCCGTTGATACCCGTGGCGTGAAAGCGTCCGCGATTTCGGGGGATTCACTCAATCGCACCGCACGGACCCGTTGTCCCGTTGAGTCGTAGAAGAAAATGCGATGGTCGTCGGCGGACCAGACCGCAGAGGTGCAGAGTAAACGCGGGCCTTCGATGTGGAATAACACGCCGGTCGGCTGCCCGGCCCGTTTGATGATTGTGCGGAAGATCGGCGTTTGCTCGGGAACTAACGTATCGGGTTGGCACAGCGTTCGATGCACGAACGTCGTGAGGTCTTCCAGTGTTGTGAACGCAACCACCGCGCCGCCCATGATGCCGATCTCCGCGTGAAGGTGTATGCGGTGAATCGGTTCGATTGGCAACTGGAACACAGCGACGGATCGGCGAACGGACACACACTTCGCTAACGCCGTTCCGGTTCTACCACTTCTGCACTTGGCGCAAGGCTTCGTACAACACAATCCCGGCAGCGGTAGCAAGATTCAGGCTGCGGACTTTGCCGGTTGGCATCGGAATGCTGATGAGTCGGTCTGCGTACTTCGTGCGAATTTCAGCCGGTAGCCCACTGCTTTCGTTGCCAAACAACAGGCAGTCACCCTCGCGGAAATCGGCGTGGGTGTAACACATCTCCGCTGGGTTATCGACGACCCAGAGCCGACCATTTTCTAAAACCAGTTCAAACTCGGCGAACGTGTTATGGCGCACGAGATCGACCGACGGCCAATAGTCGAGACCCGCACGACGCAAGGTTTTGTCGTTGATCTGAAAGCCGAGTTTCCCGATGAGGTGCAATCGCGTCCCCGTCGCGGCACAGAGGCGGGCAATGTTGCCGGTGTTCGGCGGAATTTCCGGTTCCCAAAGTGCAATGTGAAGCATGGCGAATAGTCTATTCGCATGAAACCTGATGAACCGTTTCGACTGTTGATTCCCGCCCACATTTTCACGGCGATGCTAGACCATGCCCGCGTCGATCTTCCGAACGAGTGCGTCGGGTTCCTTGCCGGGACGATCGAGAACGGTGTTGGTGCGGTCGCGCAATTCCTACCGCTCAGCAACGCCCTTGCCAGTCCGACCGCGTTCGAGACTGAGGTGAAGAGTCTGTTTGCGGCTTACAAAGCAATGCGACTAACGGGTACTGATGTGTTGGCGATCTACCACTCGCACCCCACGTCCGCTCCGCTCCCGAGTTCAACGGATCTGGCGAGTAACACTTACGGCCCGAATGTGATGTGGCTCATCATCAGCCCGAAAACTGAACCGCCCGATGTCTGCGGCTGGTGGCTCACCGCAGACTATCGGTCGGCAACGTGGGAAGTAGTTTGATGCAGTGGCTTAGTTAGCGACCAACATTAAACATCTCGATTGTTGCCTTTTCATGGCGCCCGGTTTTGGTAGTTGCGGTACTGGGTGTGCCCACACTTGCGGCGGAGGCACCAGCAACCGCGTTACATGTCGGCACCGATACCGCCGTGACCAACTTTTGGAACTTTGGGTCCGTGACTTTTCCCTTAATGATTCCGCTGGTGTTGCTGCTCGTACCACTGGTGTTCGGGAAGATCGACCATGAACCAGCCACGAGTGGCGATGTAAAGCTGTTCAGTTTGAAGGTCGCTTGCCAGTGTGTGTTCCAATAAAAGCTCGCCAGTTGATGCACGGCACCCCCGGATTCCCGCACGATCAGCGCGGTACAGAAGTGAAACTCCAGTTGCGCTTCGCTGAGGTAATTCGATTTACCCGTCAACGAATTCGGTTCGACCAGGTTGAGGGAATTGCTGGGCTTGTCGAAAAACTTGGCATTGAGAACCAACGGCAGTGTCGCGCCAGCCGCTACGACACCGTTGTCCGCATTGTTGTAAAAGATGTCGGTTTGAGTCCCGCTGATGTTATCCCGGCACCCTTGTGCCGGTCGTGCGGGTGGTTTGCCCATTTGCAACAACAAAGAACCGTCTTTCTTATGCTCTCCGATGTAATACGCCCAGTTCGTTTCGATCCATTCCACTTGAACAAATCCTAGCGTCCAACCCACGGGATTGTCACCCGCAGCACCCGTCAGCCGAACGGTTCCAGTTGCGTCGATTTTTGTGCATTGAAAACTCGCCGTCGAGCCACTGATGGTCGGCGTTTGCACGGTTGGTTTTGTCGTGACTTTGATCGAAGCCGATGCCGTGTCGATTGCAATGGTCATGCTGAATACTCCTTATGGGAATGTGTCTGACCGGATAGGCGAAGGATAACCCACCCAAACAGTTCAATCGTTCGATTGTAGAAATCCCTATCGCACATCATTTCCAGTTCAACACGACCGTGTCAATCACTTTGCGGCTCGTATCATGAAGTTCGCCCGGTTAGAAAAAAGAACGCCTGATCGGAATCCAAACTTAGTGTCTGAAAATCACCTGCTGAATAACAACGCACGGTGCGTGAAATTCGGGCGACACGCTGGACGCTACTCGAAATAACATCCGTTCACTTGCCGAGTTTGCCGCAGAAACTTTTATTACGCCGATGTTGTAACCTGTTGCCAACGCACACGTTGCAACGCCAAGTCCGATTGTGCGACGGTGCGATTTCGCGGAATCTTCATATTTCCGCCCGCAGGCACGTAAAATGTCTTGTACTCTTTCATTGAGTACGGTATGTACCGCCCTCTCTCGCTGACCTGTGACGAACGATGCGTGGGGTTGCTCTCCCGCTGCCGTTCCGCAGGTCAAGTTTCTCGGATCGCCGAGACGGTTGGCATCAGCCGCCACTTTTGACGGCTCCTCTTCCTCGTCCACCGGCCTTCTCTCCGATCCGTCCTGTGCTTTTTTTCTTGTCCCGCACACGAACCGCTGCGCCCCCGACCTGGCGTCACGGTCCGTAAGAATACGCGCCACGGGGTCACCCCCGGACGCCAGATCAAGGAGTACGCCCATGTCCGGAGGCGACCTCATCCTGGCTGCGATGCTACTCACCATCCCGCCTGGTATTCCAGAGTCCTGTCCGCCCGCTGACCGATGGCCGTCGCTGCGTGATGCGATTCATGCTGTCGCGGTGCAGTGGGAAATCCTGGACATCCGCGAGACCCGTTACGTCCTGACGCGGCCTGAAGATTTCTGCACCGATTTGAACATGCTGCGCCGTCGCTACCGGGAACTCGAAGACGCCCCGATGTTAGCGGACAGTTTTCGCTTCCCGGAACGCAACGCCGTGAACGAACTCGTCAAGTTTAACCGCGCGTTCCGCAAAATAATCGACCAGCGACAGCAACTCGAAACGGACCGTGCCGACTCGTTCCGCAACGTGCTGTGGGAAACCGATCGCCTGTACCAAGTCTGGGACAGCGTCCGAGATGCGCGCTGTGATTTTTACTACGTCACGGTCCGACGCCAAGCGTTGAAGAAATTGCGCGACCTAGTCGGCGAGGAAGCGTACTCGACCGGCGACCTTCCGCCCAACGTGCCGACGTGGCGCTTCAACGAAATGAAATAACCCAGGAACGTCACCACGAATCAAACTAAGGTGGTAGGAGTTTTGCAGTCATGCCGACCGATTATTTAGACTGTTTGCCGCCACCGTAGGCTGCGTCCAGTGCGGAAACCCCACGGTCCGGTAGGGCCTGAAAATCGGCTTTCAGCGACGACAGCTTGATGGCAGCGAGTTCGGTGTTGGATCGGACGATCACGATGTCACCCACGACCGTCGGGGAGGCCCAGCACCGCCCCGTGACTGGCTTACCGCGTGCGCTTGCCTCGAACCCTTCTTCGGTGAACTGACCCAGTGACAACACGCCGTCACCGCGACAAAGCAACACTTCTTTACCCAGCAAGACGACGTTGGCGTCGGTTTGTCCGAGATCTTGTGAGAGGATCTTGCCGTCCTTCAAACTTAGCGCCGTGAGCCGCTTGCCGCCGTTGCCAGGAAAACCATACACGGCTTGGCCGTCTGCCGCCCAGTTGGTGTAGAAGAACTGAATCTTCGGCTGATACCAGACTTCTGTTACGGTGAACCCTGTGTCCGATTTCGCCACCTGGAGCATCCGTGTTCCGTTCAGTCCTTGGCCCGATACGAGCAACTTTCCGTCCGGTACCGCGATAGGCGTCGGCACGTTGGTCATTCCCTTCGACGGCAACTTGTAGGACCAGAGCGTCTTGCCGGTTTGGATGTCGAAGCCGAACAGGTTGTCTCGCGTGAGTTGCACGATCATCGCCTGCTTGTCAATCGTTATCAGCACCGGGGTCGCATAGCTCGGTTCGGCGGCTTCGCTGGACCAGAGACGCACGCCGGTTTTTGGCTCGAAGGCGACGACCGCGTGTTTGCCGCCGACGGGCACAACCAATTTCCCGTCCAGGATGACTGCACTACCTGCAAAGCCAAATTGCACGGGTGTGGCTCCTTGGTCTGCCACGAGATCGGTGGACCAAAGTTCTTTCCCGTTAGCAACATCGCGGGCCGAAAGGAGACCGCTGAAGCCGACCGTGTACAAGATGCCGTGATGAACCGTCGGCACGGCTTGTGGCCGGATCGGCTCGCCGCCGAAGGACTCTTGCTTCGGGCGCTTCGTGATAGTGGTCGTCTGCTCCCAAAGGGTTTTCCCAGTCAACGTATCGAGCGATACCGTCAGTTCTTGGTCACCGACCTCGCCCTTCTTAGCAATAGCGTAGGTCGCATAGAGCCGTGTGCCATCCGCAACGACCTGCCCAGTACCAGTGCCAAATTCGCGTTTCCATTCATTCCGAACCGTTGTCGTTTTGACACTGGAAACCCGGAAGTCACCAGCCGATCCGCCGAACCTAGACCAAGCGTCATCGGCCCGAAGAGTCACTGCCGAGAGCGAGAATAGGATGCAAAAGAGTAGTCGCATCGGAGGTTCCGTAGTAGAGCGCAAACTGCGAACGGTCTTCGCTCAAGAGGGTGAAAAGTTCGGCGTTGAACTGAAATGATGATAGGCGAGCTTCGCTCCACCGGGCTTGCCCCGGTGGATCTGATTTTCACGGATCGCAACAAGAATCCGCTCCTGATTCTCGATGTACCGGACGGTATTTTCGACTGCAAGATCGTCGTTTTTATAGCGGTCACTACGGCCGGCAGTCCACCACCGGCACGGCGAGCCGTGATCGGTCGATAACGCCGCTTGACTATTCCCCTTCAGAATTAGACGAACCGCAGTCCCATCGGTCGGGCAGTCCACGACGAGGAAATGTACGTGGTTCGTCATGATTGTTCCGCGAAGGATCCGCCAGTGTCGCAAGGCGACCGCCGCGATCACACTTTCCGCCACCACCTGGGCTTGCCACGGCGTCAACCACACGGTTTCACCTTTCTGGGCCTGTCGTGCCAGTCGGTGGGTGCGGTCGTGATCCTTCGTGTAGTCCGTACCGGGCGTATTTACTCGCGGACTCCAGTCACCCGGAGCGTGGAGTGTGTTGCTGACATGTCCGCGTTCATCTCCTGGAAGCCAGGTGCCGTAGGTTGTCCAAGTGAAATGCAGGGCGAAAGGGCGTTCGGCGGACATGGGTACTATTTGTGTATCCGCCGGGGCAAGCCCGGCGGCACGTCAGCGGCGTAGTGGTTCATTATCCATTACGTCATGTTTGGTAGCACGCCGGCGTCGCAATGGTTGGGGTTGCCGAAGCTGGTGATGCGGTGGCCGAAGCCGTGGGCGAGCGACATCAGCAGGCGGTTGTGAGACAGCTTCTTGTAATTGAGGCTGCGGCCCATTTTGAAATCGAGACCGTTGCCGACGAGGACGAACGGGATGTTGTCCATCGTGTGCGAGTTGCCTTGGCCGAGTTCGTTCGTCCAGACGATCAGCGTGTTGTCCAGCAGGCTGCCACCGCCACCCGGTTCCGGGGTTTCGGCGAGACGCTTCGTGAGGTAGGCGAGTTGTTCGCAGAACCACTTGTTGATTTTCGTCAGCTTTTCTTGGGCTTTTTCGTTCTTGTCCGGTTCGTGCGACAACTCGTGGTGGCCTTCATCAATGCCGAGCCAGCGCATCTTGGCTTGGCCGACGGAGTTCGTGTATTGCAACGTGGCAATCCGCGAAAAGTCGGCGGCGAAGCTGTTCACCATCAGGTCGATTTGCGTCTTGCTGATGCGGGGAATTTGGTCGTTCTCGCGCTTGACGCCGGGTTCGAGTTCCGGGACCGCGTGGCCGACGATGTCGTTTTTCGCGGCCCTCAGTTCGACTTCCATTTCGCGCACGAAGTTGGTGTGCTCATCGAGCAACCGCTTGTCTTCGGTGCTGACCGTGGAGCCGACCTTCTTGAGGTCTTCGTTCAGGTCGTCCAACACGCTCTTGTAGACTTCGCGGTCTTTGGTGCCGCCGTAAAGTTTGGCGAACATCTGGTACGGGTCGTCGATCGGCGCGATTGGTTTATTCGGTCCGGCATAGACCATCCGCGTCCAGGTGTCGGCCCGGTCGGGAACCATGACGCCAAATTCCAGCGAGCCGAAGCGGGTCCGGGTGGCCGCATCTTTTTGCAAGAAGCCTTTGATTTCTTGGTCAATAGACAAGCCCTTCGCCCAACCGGCGGGGGTGTCCGAGCCGCCTTGAATGTTGCCGGGGAACAGTTCAATGCCGGTCAACAAGCAGCCGATGCCACGCATGTGCCCGTCGCCGTCGCCGCGAATGCGGTCACTGATACCACGGAGAAGTAGTGTGCGGTCCTGGTATTTTTCGAGCGGCTTCAAGCTTTCTTTCAGCGTGAACGTGTCGCCTTCTTCGGTCGGCCAAAACGTCGAGGGGGTGATCCCGTTCGGGCTGAACATCACCACGAGCCGTTGTTTGCGGCTGTTTTGGTTGGCAAAGCCCAGGCTTGGCAAGTTCAACACGAACGGCACTGACGCGGCACTGAGGCCCAGTGTGCGGATGAATTCACGGCGTGTAGCAGAGATCGACATCGTCAGCGTCCTCTTGGAATATTGGTATTCTAGCGTAACCTTTGTGCGATTGCGACTATTTCGGCGGGTTTGGGTCGCGTTTCTTCAGGGCGGCGACGACACAGGTTTCGACGACCAGCTTGCGGACGTTAAATTGACTCTTCGTAAACGTCTCCAACAACTCCGCACGTTGCATCGGCCCATACGCTCGCACCGGCTGTTGGACAAAGTGGTGGAACAGTTGCTCCGTGAAGGCGGCGTGGACTTCGTTGCTATTGGCAAGAAACGTCGCTAACTCTTTGACGCTGCCGAAGTTCACCGGGTCACCAGTTCGCGTGAGATAGCCACCCAGCGAATCGACCGGCTTGCTGTTTTCGTTCTCACGGTATCGACCAACCGCGTCGAAGTGCTCCAGTGTAAACCCGAGCGGGTTGATGATGCTATGGCACGTCTGGCAGTTCGTCGGTTTGGTCTGCATGGCGAC
>JAYSXU010000721.1:0-3110 GCA_043716965.1 Fimbriiglobus sp. | reverse complement strand
CAATACTTGTTGAATTCTTCTCCGTGGCTCTCCGTGCCCTCTGTGGTGAATATTGCTGGTTCGCAACCCAGAGAACGTTGCTGCCCATTTGTTTAGTGCGGGATTATTCATTCATTTTGGGGTGGTCGCGTGCTTGGTCCGATTTTCATGCGGGAGTTGGTGACCGTCCCTCGGCGTGCGAGCCATTACGGTTCGCGGGCGGCGTTGCTGGGGTTGCTGGGCATTCTCGGTGCCACCGCGTGGCAAGCCACGGTCGGCTTCACCCGCGATGCGACCCTGGGCGAAGCCGCGCGGTTTGGGTTGTTGCTGTTTCAAATCATCGTCTTTGTGCAAC
The DNA here is from genome assembly GCA_043716965.1 of Fimbriiglobus sp. Lineage (GTDB taxonomy): Bacteria > Planctomycetota > Planctomycetia > Gemmatales > Gemmataceae > Fimbriiglobus. Next base: position 2,776 of record JAYSXU010000721.1, on the reverse strand, counting down.
TACTGTTGGTCATCTTTTTCGCGGCGCTGTCGGCGGCCAGTGCGGTGTCGCAAGAGAAGGACCGCCGGACGTTCATTTTGCTGCTCATCACGGACATGTACGATTACGAAATCGTCCTCGGCAAGCTCTTCGGCAGCTTGTTACCGATCACGATTTTGATGGCCGTCAGCCTGCCCGTCCTAACGATGTTGCTGTTACTCGGCGGCATTGACCCGACCCAACTCTGGCAAGCGTCCGCCGTCCTGTTCACGACCGCGTTTGCCGCCGGGTCGCTCGGCGGAGTCGTTGCACTGTGGCGGGAACGGACGTTTCAAGCGTTGGCACTCTCGGTGCTGTTCATCGCGTTCTTCCTCAGCATGACGCAAGCGATCGGTGTCGTCGGCCCGCTGCTCTTCGGGGAAAACAGCGGCATTGACTGGAATCTCATTCATGCGTGGGTCGATCCGTTTTCGGCGATGCAAGCGGTCCTCGACCCGCCGGCCGGTGGCTGGGACGGCCTCCCGCCGGCCTACGGCTACTCGTTGGTAATGCTGTTGATCTTCGTGTTGGTGAACAGCTTCGGGATTTGGAAGCTGCGGGCGTGGAACCCGAGTGGCGAGCCGATCATGCAGCGCGAGGGCGTGACGGCGGACCCCGAAGCGAACCTCACGCCGGACGAATTGAAAGCGTTCCGGGCCAAAGCCCACGCCGCACCGGGGCGACCCCGCGGCGTTTGGGATAACCCGATTCTGTGGCGTGAAATCCGCACTCTGGCCTACGGTCGGCGCCCGCTGCTGGTGAAGTTCGCCTACGGCATCGTGCTGACGCTGATCCTCTACTTTGCCATCACGTTGTTGCACGCCCCCGGTGGCCGACCCCCGTTCGCGGCAGCGTATGGGCTAGTACCGATTGCGGTGCTGAGCTTTTTGCTCGTGGCCGCGCAAGCCGTCACATCCGTGACCAGCGAGCGGGACGGCGGGGCACTCGACGTGCTACTCGTGACCGACGTCTCACCGTATGAGTTCGTGTTCGGCAAGATCCTCGGGGTGATGTACAACACGAAAGAATACCTGATTCCGCCGCTGTTGCTCGCCATCTACTACGCCTTTGAAGGGCTGTACGCCAAGACGCCCGAGACTGCCAGCGTGTGGGACCGCTTCGGCACGAACTTCGGGCCGATGGTGACGGTGTTCGGCGCGATCGTGGTGATGTTTGCGTTCGTGATGGTGTTGGGAATTCACGTCTCGTTGCGGCTGACCAACAGTCGATTGGCGATCGTGAACACGCTGGGCACCGTGTTCTTCCTGTCCGTCGGCACCCTAATTTGCATCTACTTGATCGTGATTAACGGCGGCAGCTTTGCCAACCAGTGGCTCAGTTTTATCGCGTTCTTGGCGATCGGCATCGGCGGGTTGCTGTGGGTGCTGACGGCGGAACGGCCGTCGTCGGCGCTCACACTGGGTAGCGTGGTTTGCCCGCTGGCCATGTTCTATTGCGTGACCAACGTGATTATCGCCAAGCCCGGCACCGACGAATCCGCCGACCCGCTCGTACCGTTTCTCGCGCTGGCTGCGGCATTCGGTTTCACAATTGCCGCGATGCTGGTACCATTGCTGAGCGAATTCGATGTCGCGCTCGGTCGAACCACAGCAGCGTATGAGGAATGAGAATGCGAACCTGTTTCAAACCGATCGTCTGGCTTCTGGGCGTCGTCGCGGTCAGTTCCTACTCAGCGGGTTCAGACTTCGCCCCCAAGGGCGTCACGCAGACCAAGAACGAGGGTGAGCAACTTTCGACATTCCCGGACAGGAAGCACGGCAAAGGGGAGTTGCGGCACGAGCAAGGGCTTTCAATCCTGACACTTCGTGGCACGCCTGCCGAGATCGGCGAGCAGTTCGGCGTGTTGGCGGTGAAGAACGCGCCGAGCTTGGACGACTTGCACAAGAACTTTGTGAACGACGCCGGGCTGACCAAGGGGGAAGGCTTCGCCAAGTTACAAGCGATGCGGTTCAAGCCCAGTCTTCCAGCCGATTACCTCACCGAAATCGACGCAATGAACAAGGCGTCCAAGCGGGACATCAGCTTGGCCATGTTCGCCAACACGGTCTATGACTTGTCCAGCACGATGGGCTGTTCCACGTTGATCGTCGAGAAAGGACGCAGCAAGTCCGGCAACCCAATCTTTGGCCGCAACTTCGATTGGCTACCCACGCGGGGGATGCGCGAACAAACCGTCCTGGCGGTCTATCACCCGACCGGGAAGCACTCGTTTGCGATCGTCACGATGCCGCCGATCATCGGGTGCATTTCGGGCATGAACGACGCCGGGTTGTCCTGCACGATCAACGAAATCCACTTGCGGCAATCAAAGGACAAATCCGCGCTGAACTTTGAAGGCACTCCGATGTTGCTGGCTTACCGGCGGGTACTGGAAGAATGTAGTACGGTCGCTGAAGCGGAGAAACTGCTCCGAGAGATGAAGCGGGCGACGACATCGTGCTTAAGCATCTGCGACAAAGACGGCGGCGCGGTGTTCGAGATTACCCCGATAACCGTCGTCGTTCGCAAGCCGACCAACGACGTGTGTAGTTGTACCAACCACTTCCAAAGCGACACCCTCGGCATCCCGCAAAAGTGCTGGCGGATTGACAAGCTGAACACCGTGACGACGACCAGCAACAAGTTTGGCGTGAATGAAGTGTTCAGCCAACTCGACGACGTGAACCAGGGCAAGCACACGATTCAGTCGATGGTCTTTGAACCCACCGAACGCCGCTTGCACCTGAAAGTCGGCAGC
>JAYSXU010000073.1:0-6202 GCA_043716965.1 Fimbriiglobus sp. | reverse complement strand
GCCGGGATGTCCCGGTCGTGGTCGAAAGTTTCTTCAGCCTGTTCGGCCCCAACGGCGCGCTGCCCGTCATCTACACGCGGTACCTCAGTGAACTCGATTCGGAATCGGCGTACCGGGGGCACAAGACCCGAACGGCGCTACGCGACTGGCTGGACATTTACAACAACCGGATGATGATGCTTCTGTTCCGGGCGTGGCAAAAGTACCGGATGCCAGTGAACTACCTGCGGACCGTCTGGCGCCGCCCGATGATGGCCCCGAGTCCGCCGCCCGACCCGGTGACCCAAGTGCTGTTTTCGATGATCGGCCTGGGAACCCCCGCCCACCGCAGCCGACTGCAGATTTCCGCGTTCAGCGTGGACGACGAGCCGTTCCCGCCGCTGGACCGGATTGACGATCGCTCGCTACTTCATTACGCCGGTGCGTTTGCCCGACGACGGGCCGGTGCCCATGAGTTGCGAGCGATACTGGCGGACTATTTTGACTTGAAGGTGCAGGTCGAAACGTTGACCGGCCAATGGTTGGCGTTACCCGAAGCGACGCGAACGCATCTGCACAAAGACAGCGATGCGGCCCTCGGGCGCAACGCAATCACCGGCGAGAAAGTCTGGGACGCCGGCAGCAAATTTCGCTTACGTCTCGGGCCGTTGCGCTACCGTCAATTCGTCGCGTTCCTACCCGACCCGACCCCAGTTCCGGAGCGGAAAGGCGTCTACTTGCTGTCGCAACTGACCCGCCTTTACGTCGGCGCGGAACTCGATTTCGAGATTCAACTTGTGCTGATGAAGCACGAAGTGCCGCCGTGTGAAATGCAAGACGTGAGCGAAGACGAACTCGGCATCCGCCTCGGGTGGAACACGTGGCTAACCGGGGACGCGATGCCGGACGACGTGGATGACGTCCGCTTCGAGGCCCCCTGCGAAACCACGTTGCCGAAGAAGGGGTAGCGGGATTCGATGATCCCCAGGGACCGCGACCGTCCCGGCCGCATCAGCTTCCAGAATCAGCGACAGTAACCATACCCAATTGGCCAAGTTTTCGTGGAGGATTCGAGCTGACGGAGGCAGGTTTGGCAACCAAGATGGCCGCGGTCCCAGTCTGAAAAATTCAATACGTCAGCATCACCTTGATGGCGGCACCGTGGGCGTAGAACCCTTCGCAGTCGAACGTCACGTTCGGGGTAGTCCGAAAGTGCAATGCCAAAACTGGCAAGTCGGACAAACAGCAACTAAGCAACTCATAGATGTATGCAATTTTCCACCAATTTCCGACCCGTCTACTACTTTGATGGCATGGCGGTGGGCGTGTGTAACTGAGTTGACACCGATGGTGTGCCCAATGCTGCCGGTGCGGTTTGATACACTGGGTTTCCGGTGTAGCTCGGCGGCAAGCCGACTGTTGGTTGCGGGTAGCCGCCGGGTGGGACGTAGGGGCCGGTCATGTAGCCCGGTTTGCCGGGCGGCAGTCCGCCGAATCCCGTGCCGTGTTGCATCCCAGGTCCTGACCCATCATACACGTTAGGGCCAGACACAGGCATCGCGGACCCGCCGTTGAAAATCGGCGCCGACCCACAGTTTGCACAACCGGGCGCGCCTTGGGCGATGTCACCACCAAGCATCGGCCCATTAGCATGAATGGGACCGCCACCTAGGATCGGACTGCCACCAAAAATTGGGCTAGGGGCAGGACCGGATAAAATCGGACCGGGACCACCTGCGTTCACTGGCGAATGTTGGTTTTGACACCCGAACCGCCAGAGAACTGGGCGGTAGCACCAGCAGCCGGAAGAAAGTTGTGAGAGGGTAGCGAAAAACAAGCAGGTAAATAAAGAGCGGCGCATCATGACGGGGAACCTCCTGATCGTTACGGCCACGGGGGAACAGAATCACCGTCCGAATCATTCGGATAGCAGTGGGATCCTTCCCGGTTTTCGTGGGCAGCGGTTCACACCCGCGCCGTAATCTGCCGCGTCCGCAGCAGAGATGGCTGTTCCTCAACCGTCGTAGTAAGTATGGCCCCTGTGGCAAACGGGGCAAGCAGCGTGGGAGCGGAATCGTTCCGAAGATGGCGGAAGATAGGGTCAGTTGCACGACCGCGAAAAGACGGCGGGTTGACAGGGTTGTAGAGGTGGGAAGAACTTGAAACGAAAAATCCCGCACGGACCGCTGGTTACAGCGATTCCTGCGGGATTACAGCATCTGTTGAGAAGAACAACTCGGCCGCGTTCGGTTTTCCTCAAGCATGGGCGGCGCTTGAAGAGGCCGATCGGTTCCTTACGCAATCACTTTGCGACGAGCGAAGCGAACCAAGCCCATGACGGGTGCTGCTGCGAGCAACAGGATTGCTGCTGGTGGAGCTGGCACGGCGGCTGGCGTCGTAACGCGGACGTCGGACAACGTCACGTCGGCTTCTGGTGTCGAAGCTCCCGTAACGGCATTGCGGTTCAGTTGCAGTTCTATCGACACAACGTGAGAAGCGTCGAACCCGTCGCCTGCAAAACCACTCAGCGGTAAGGCGAGTGTGCCAATGGACGACGAGGTAACAACACCAACTTGTGTCTTGGTCACGGAGCCGTCACTGATTTTGACAGAAAACGGAGTGTTCAAGTCGGCAGATGCAATTGTGAACAACACGGCAGTGCCACCGACTGAAAGGTTCTGAGCCGTTCCGTAGGTGTACAGCAAGCTCGCCCAAGCCGTCGCCCCTGCGTTGGTGCTCAGGGCGAATCGACCACCAGAAGCGACAGTCCCGATGAAGCCAGACGAGGCACCAGCGAAACCGTTAATGTTCGCGGTTTGAGTCACGACCAACTGACGAGTGATGCTACCCGGCAAGCTGTTGGATTGGCTGTACGTTGAACCAACAGCCGCACCCAAAGAATACTGGGTTGCTGGGTTTGGAGTGGTGAATGTGTCGATGACGAAATCCGCTTTCGCCGTCGTGCCTGTGATGAGAGCGGCCGCAACCGCTACCACCGAATTCAACAAAACTCGTTTCAACATTACCAAACTCCCTCTCGAAAGAGAAACAAGACTGTTTGTCAGGGACAGTGTTCACGCGAGTTGAACTAACCCACTGAAAATCTAGGCGACTGCTATAGTACCAGTTGTGCCGATTATCCGCAATTGTGACTGGTACAATTTCACGTCCGACACCAAATCTTCTGTCCATTCCACAGACTACACTACAAACCGGATGCCAATCGGGTTGCACTTTGCCAAAAAGTGTACTAACCGTCCCAAATCATCTCAATTCATAGGGTTATGGAACACTAGCCTAAGATCTGATCCCTGAAATCAATTCAGAACCCGCGCGAAAGATGTTTCCATCGGTTAACAGTTGCCAGTTAACTCTGTTAAAATCGGGATTCACCAGATAGTGGTAAGCATTCGGAGAATTCTGGGAAAACTACCGCTTCAAATGTTCGATCACCGCGTTCATCGCCGTGAAGGCGTAGAACGCTGCCCCGACGTGGGTGGAATCGAGCCAGACGATCTTCGGGTGTCCGGTTGCTTCCCAGAGTCGCTTCATGGCAATCGGTGGGACCACGTCATCGCGGCTGGCGGCGATCAACAGCAATCGCTTCAGTTTCAGTTGATCCGCAAACGTAAGCGGATCAACGGGGGCGATCAACTTCTTCAGTCCGTCGCGGGAAATGCCGACGAGTTGCATGGCCCGAAACACCAATCCCGCTTGGGGATGGTCGGCGAACGAATCGACCAACCCACCGCCGCCTAACAACAAACACGCCACGGAGACGCGCGGTTCGGCAGCGGCCAACAGCCCGCCCATGAAGCTGCCCAGACTTGTGCCAACGACCCCGATTTTGTCCGCGTCCACTTCCGGTTGCGTTGCCAGCCAAGCAACCGCCCGGCGAGAATCCAGCACAACTTGGCGAACGTTGTCGATGCTTCGCGTCGTGTCCGTGGAGAGAAGCCGTTGTTTGCCGTTCAGGCTCTCGGGTGGTCGTCGTGGGCCGTAGAACGGCATCGTGATGCAGAGTGCGGGAATGTCATGCACGGCCAGCCACATGGCTTCGCCGCGGGAAACAACGCCGGCGCCATCGAGAATGTCGAGTACGACCACGGCGGGGAATTTACCGGCCTTCTTGGGTTTGAAGTATTCGCAGTGGACCGTGTTGTTCACGGCAAACTTCGTCACAATCGGTGACGGAAACTGGATCGAGAAAACCTCGACTTCGCTGCCCTTGAGGTCGTACTTCAATTGCCGTTCAAACTCGAACGAGTGCGACGCCAACCGGTACCGCTCCGGGACATTGTTCGTCACATCGTCCGACGTGAACGTAATCGTCCCATGCGTAATGGGTTCTACGGCAACCGTGAATGGAACCGCGAGGACTGCAAAGATAAGCGTGAATAGCCAACGCATGGGAGTTCCGATTTAGGGTTGCGAGTCACTTGCTCGATCATCCAGCGGAAGTTTTGTAGGTCGTGGTCGAGCTTCGAGGCCCGGCGGAATCGCAACGTCGGGCCTCGAAGCTCGACCACGACCTACAAAACCTGTCACATGATTATCTTACCCCATTAACTTGCGGAAGTCTTCAAACAGGTAGCTACTATCGTGTGGCCCGGCGGCGGCTTCGGGGTGATATTGGACACTGAAGATCGGCAGCGTTTTGTGCCGCATGCCTTCGAGGGTGTTGTCGTTCAGGTTGATGTGGGTGGCTTCAACTTCGGGGGGCAGTGTCGAAGCGTCCACAGCGAAGCCGTGGTTTTGCGTGGTGATTTCGACTTGGCCGGTCTGGGCGTTCAACACCGGCTGGTTCGCGCCCCGGTGGCCGAACTTCAGCTTGAACGTCTTGGCGCCGAACGCCAACCCGAGCAACTGGTGCCCCAAACAGATGCCAAAGATGGGCGTCTTGCCGATGAGTTCCTTCACCGTGTTGATGGCGTAATCGACGGCAGCAGGGTCGCCAGGGCCGTTCGACAGGAACACGCCGTCCGGCTTTTCTGCGAGAACTTCTGCCGCAGTGGCCGTGCCGGGTAGCACTGTGACGTTGCAGCCAACTTGCGTGAGACAACGTAGGATGTTCCACTTCATCCCGTAATCAATTGCCACAACTTTCTTGTCCGCAACCCGCGCCGGCAGGACGTGATCCGTGAGTTTGCCGAAGCCTTGCGTCCATTCAAAAGCCAATTCCGGGACGACCTCTTTGACCAAGTCCCGCCCCTCCATGCCAACCGCCTTCTTCGCCTTGGCAATCAGGGAAGCATCGTCCAAATCCACCGTCGAAAGCACGCCCATCATCGAACCCGTTACCCGCAACTTGCGCACCAACGCCCGCGTGTCGATTCCCTCAATCCCGGTCACGCCACTCGCTTTCAGGTACGTGTCCAAGTCCCGGTGGCTGCGATAGTTGCTCGGCACCCGTGTGAGTTCGCGCACGATGAACCCGCTCACCTGCACTTCGTGCGACTCTTGATCGTCCGCCGTCGTGCCGTAGTTGCCGATCAACGGGTAGGTCATCGTGACCATTTGTCCCCGATACGACGGGTCGGTCAGCACTTCCTGATAGCCCGTCAAACTGGTGTTGAAGACGACTTCGCCGGTCGTTTCGCCGTCGGCGCCGAATGCACGGCCCGTGAAGACTGTGCCGTCAGCAAGTGCCAGTTTAGCTGTCATTGTATGTGCTGTCCTCAGATTGGGGCAGGCAGTGAAAGCCCACGCACGATCGTGCGTGGGCGTTCTGGGAGTGTTACTCAAATTCAAACTCCATCTCCGCGCCGCGCTTCACATTAAAGTATTTGGCGTTGGGGTGATGGAACACGATTGCGGTGGTGGATTGTTCCGGTTCGAGCAGGAACGATTCGGTCAGTGTGATGCCGACCCGTTGCGGTTCGATTAGCTGGAACAGGCCGGTTTGGTCGGCGAGGTTGGGGCACGCGGGGTAGCCGAAGGCGTAGCGGCGACCGCGATAGTGGCCCTTGAACAGCTTGCCGATGGTCGGCGAGTCGTTGGCGCCGATGCCCCACTCGCGGCGGATTTGCTGGTGGAAATACTCCGCCAGCGCTTCGGCGAACTCGACGCCGAGGCCGTGCAGGTACAGATAGTCGGTGTACTCGTTGTTGTCGTAGAGCAGCTTGGTCCGTTCGCTCACGACCTGCCCGGCGGTCACGGCGAGGAAGGCGACCGAGTCAACGGCGACGCCGTTGTGTTGCGGTTCCAGGTAATCACTGAGGCA